>NZ_JBHIMJ010000014.1:0-302673 GCF_042194035.1 Bartonella sp. OC16QHHD
GGTTTTCTGGGCTTTCACAGACTTTTCAAAATTTTTCACAGGGTTTTCAAAGACCTTTCAAAGCCTTCTCTCATTTTTACCTTTAAAACGCTCTTTTTTCTAATTTTTACTATTTTTCGCTCTTTTTTACAATTTTAGGTGTCAAAATCTATTTTGACAAAACGCGCATTTAATGCTAAATTTTATACATAAAAACAACAAATTATCACGTATTCCTACCTAATCCCACCTTTTCCCACTTAGTATAAAACCTAGTGTCAAACTACACTAGGTTTTGTACCAATTTATTTTTTTCGAAGGATTTTAAGGGGGGTCTCAAAGGGTCTTCAAAGACCTCTCAAAGGTCTTTATCGTTTTTGCGAATAAATTCTCATTTTTACAATTTTTGCACTTTTTTGATTTTCTGTTACATAAATCTAATCCAGATAATAAGAGAACGTATAGTAAAATTAAAGAATTATCTCATATTTCTCTCTCATTCTACTTTTGCTTAGTTAGTACAAAAACTACTGTAAAATTATATTTATTTTGCACGTCTTGCTTGAATATGTGCTAGCAACCCTAATGTTGAACTATCACGATTATCCGCTTTACTTTCTCCACGAAGAATTGGTAGTAACTCGTTTGCTAATTCTTTACCAAGTTCAACACCCCATTGATCAAATGAATTAATATTCATTAAAATCCCTTCAACAAAAGTGCGATGTTCATAAAGCGCAATAAGACGACCGAGTGCAAAAGGTGTTAATGAATCTTGAACCAGCGTAATGCTGGGACGGTTTCCTTTAAAACTTCTATGACGTGCTAAATGGTCTGCTTCACCCTCATCAACTCCATTTTTTATCAAGATATGCCGAGCATCTTCAATACTACGCCCCTTCATCAAGGCTTTTGATTGTGCTAAACCGTTTGCTAGCAACATCTCATACATAGAATGTAATTTTTTCTCATGCCCTTTTATAAATAAAATAAATTCTACAGGAATAATATCTGTTCCTTGATGCAGAAGCTGAAAAAAAGCATGTTGACTATTTGTTCCTGAATCCCCCCAAACAATTGGACCACTTGAAAAACTTAATGGTTTTCCATCCAGCGAGACTTGCTTACCATTTGATTCCATATCAAGCTGTTGTAAATAAGCTGGAAAATGTATTAAACGCTGTGCATAAGGAATGATAGAACGTGATGAATAACCACAAATAACACGATGCCAGAATCCTAAAAGAGCAAAACGAATAGGAATATTTTTATGCAAAGGCATTGTTTTAAAATGTTGGTCCATTTGCAATGCACCATTGAGAAATTGGCGGAAATTTCCACCACCTATTGCAAACATAACAACAAGTCCAATGGCTGACCAAATTGAATAACGTCCTCCCACCCAATTCCAAAATTTAAAAACTCTTGTGGAATCTATGCCAAATTCTGCTACTTTATCAAGCGCACTTGAAACAGCAACAAAATGCGTACCAATGGCTTCTTCTCCTAAATGTGAACAAATCCACTGACGTGCAACTTGAGCATTTACCATTGTTTCAGCCGTTGTAAAAGTTTTAGAAGCAATGACAAACAGCGTTGTTGCTGGATTCAAAATAGAGAGAGTATCAGAAATATGGGCACTGTCAGCATTAGAAACAAAATGACACTGTGGACCATCATGATAAGGTTTTAAAGCATATGTGACCATTGCAGGACCAAGATCAGAACCACCAATACCAATATTGACAATATCACTTATTCTCTCGCCACTGTTTCCCTTATAGCTGCCATCACGCACCTTTTCAGAAAATCTTTCCATATCTTCAAGGACGTCTTGAATATCGCGAATAAGATTATGACCATCCAACATGAAAATTTCATCAGCAGGTAAACGTAACGCAATATGAAGAACTGAGCGTTTTTCAGTTGTATTAATAGCCTTACCAGAAAACATTGCGTCACGCCGGCCTAACACATCTGCTGCGACAGCTAAATCATCTAGAAGTTGCAATGTTTTAAATGTCACACCACATTTTGAAAAATCGAAAAGAAGATCATCAAGTCTGAGGGAAAAATGGGAAAAACGCTGTTCATCTTCTACAAAATGCCGACGAATATCATAGACCCCATCCTTTGCGGCATGGTTTCTTAAAGCTTTTAATGTGGCTTCAAAAGCCATTTCATTTCGAATCGAAAAGCTATCTCCCATAAGCTTATCCTATACGGTTATTGATAATGAAATCTATGCCCAAACAATAACAAAGCAGAAAGCATCTCCTTTATTGATCGCTATTTTCACTGCTCACATAAAAATGAAGGAATATACAAAATATAAAGTATAAGATCCGAAAATGATATTTTTACAAGAATAAACTTTCAAATCTTTTCTATCATATACATCATTTAACTTGATTGAGTTCTTTTATTAAGCGTAAATTTTCTTCTGCTTTTGGTCTTATAAAACGCCCTAAAAAAAGATAAACAACCGGTGTAACATAAAGCGTAAAAATAGTTGCTAAACCTAAGCCACCAACGATAACCCAACCTAAAGCTATACGAGCTTCTGCGCCAGCACCTTTGGCCAAAACCAAAGGAATACCTCCTAAAATGGCACAAATCATTGTCATACAAACTGGACGAAGGCGAATGTTTGCTGCTTCTTCTACGGCTTCACGCACGCTTCTTCCCTGATCGCGTAATTGATCTGCAAATTCAACAATGAGAATACCATTTTTTGCCATAACACCAATTAACAAAATTAATCCAATTTGGCTGTAAATATTAAGACTTACACCACTTAATAGCATAGCAATTACAGCACAACCAATCCCTAATGGGACAGTGGCCATGATAATGAATCCTGAAATAAAGCTTTCAAACTGAGCAGCCAAAATCAATAAAATAATCAAAAAGGCAATGCCAAAAACAATCATAAAATTGGAAGATGTTTCATTAAGCGTTTCGGCTTCCCCTAAGGGAACCAAGTAGGTTCCTTTCGATAACAAAGGAGAAGCAATTTTCTGTACAGTTTGGTAAGCTTCCCCTAAAGCAATATCTGGAGCAAGATTTGCGCTTAAAATAACAGCACTCATGCGTTTTTCCCGTTTTAGTTGGGGAGCAATAGCTTTTTCATGTAAACGCGCAATAACCGATAAAGGAACATATCGATTGTCTTTGGTTTTTAAAAAAATATTTTCTAAATCGCTAGGACTCTTCATAGAATTTGTACGCGATATCAATTTAACATCGTAAGAATGATCATCCACGTTAATGGAACCAATCTTTTTACCATCCAACATTGCTTGTAATGTATCGCCCAAATTCGTGATATCAATCCCTAAATCGGAGGCTTTTTTTCGATTGATTTCAATAAAAAATTGCGGTTGTGTTGCATCAACAGTAAGGCGTGGGCGAATAAAACGCGGATCATCTTGTAAAGCACTAACCAGCTTATCAGCAATGGGTTGTAATGTTGCATAATCATTGCCAAGAATTGCAAATTGCAACCCTTGCCCAGTTCCGCTCACACCTAGAGAATTTCCCTGCGCAGCAAACACAAAAACTGCGGGAAACTGTTTAACCTTTGCATTAACATCTTTCACGATTTCTTGCTGACTACGTAAACGTTTATTCCAAGATGAAAGCAATAAAATCAAAAAAGCAGTATTGGGTGAACCTCCAATACCCGCGATAGAGTAACTGTTAGCAATCTCCCCTGCATCACGTAATGGCTGTAGACTTGCTTCAATTTGCTCTACCTGCTCGTTCAAATATTGTATCGAAATACCTTGTGGTCCATTAATGACCAAAAAGATAAGAGCTCTATCTTCTGCTGGCGTTAATTCCTGTTGCAGTTTCATATAGCCCCCAATACAAAGCCCCCCAAAAATAAGTGAAGCAAAAACAACAGCCCAAGGTTTTTCTAAACACTTATGCAAACTGTACGTATATGCCTTATGAAAAAAAGTACCTAATTTATATAAAAAAGTAAAATAATGATGGGACTTTTCCTCTTTCTCCTCAATATGTTCTTTGAGAAAACGTGAAGCCAACATGGGACAAAGCGTTAAAGCAACAATTGAAGAAAGCAAAATAGAAATTGCCAAAACAAAACCGAATTCTCTAAAAAGTCCTCCAACTTGCCCAGGAAGAAAGGAAATAGGAACAAACACAGCCACTAATGTCAATGTTGTTGCTAAAACAGCAAAAAATACTTCACGTGTTCCTATCACCGCTGCTGCTCTGGAACCTAATCCCATGTTGCGCCACCGAACAATATTCTCAAGAACAACAATGGCATCATCCACAACAAGCCCTGTTGCTAAAACAAGTCCTAAAAATGTGAGAATATTCAATGAAAACCCTACAAGATAAATAGCTGCAATGGTACCAATCAAAGTGACAGGAAGAGATAAAGCAGGTATCAGCGTTACACGAATGTCTCTGAGAAAAAGAAAAATGACCAAGATAACGCTCAAAATAGCAATGACCAAAGCAACTTCAACCTCATGAAGAGCGCTTTTAATAAAAATTGCATCGTCATTAATAACGTCTATATTTACAGAAGAAGGAACAATACTTTTGAGATTATCAACAACGGCTCTCACACCTTCAGAAATATTAAGAGTGTTGGATTGTGCTTTACGCACGATACCTAATCCAATACCTGTCTTTCCATTGATACGAAGAATAACTGTTTCTATATCCGGCGATAAAGTAACATGCGCAACATCACCAAGATGCACATGAGGCTTTAAAACAACTTGTTCAAAAGATTCTGGTGTTGTTAAACGTGCAGTAGCACGTACAACTAAAGTTTGCTTAGAATTGCGTAATGACCCTACTGGCACATCTGTTGTCATATCAGCAAGAACACGTGAAATATCTGCTACAGTTAATCCATAACTTGCAAGTTTTGCTTGATCTATATCAATCTGAAAAATCTTTGTGCGAGCACTATCGACCTGTACATCACCAACACCATCAACAGCAGAAATAGCATCAACAATCTGATCGTTTACAATCGTGGTTAAATCATCAACACTCATTGTTGGTGACGTTACAACCAAATACATCATGGCAGCAGCATTCGAATCTGCTTTAATAATCAAAGGCAAATCCGCATCTTTCGGTAAAGAATAGGTAACACGAGAGAGAGCATCACGAATATCAGATGCAGCAACATTCAAATCAACACCGACATTAAAGTTAATCTTCACACGGGAGCGTCCAAAAGAAGACGTTGAAGAAATCGTCTTAACACCTGAAACACGAGAAACAGCATCTTCTATAATTTTTGTAACTTCACGATCAATTGTTTCCGCCGATGCACCAGAAAACATCGTCACAATCGTTGTTACGGGAGTATCAACATCGGGTAATTCTCTTACATCAACATTTAACCATGCTGCAAATCCTGCAATGATGATCATAGCATTCAAAACAAGAGTAAAAACCGGTCTGCGAATAAATAAGGTAATGAGACCACCTTGCTCCACCTTTGACGTAGGCTGTTTTGTGCTCAATTCTTGGCTCATTGTATATCCGTTCCATAACCTACTGATAATTGCTGTTGATGAGACTTTGGGTCATCAATAGTTACTTTACTTCCTGGATAAAGCATTTGCACCCCTTGAATGACAACTTGATCACCATTTTCTAGGGGAGCTTTCACGAAAACCTGATCCGCTTTATGCTGAATAATTGTTACGGGAATAGACTCTACTTTTCCTTCTCTCACACGCCAAACGAATGATCCTTTACTATTCCATTGAACTGCAAGAGGATTAACGACAGGAAAAGAACCACCATGAAACTGCAAGGAAACAGAAAAGGACATACCAGACATGAGCGTATCTTTTTCATTATTGATTTCAACCTGAACATGAAGTGTGCGACTTTCTGGATCAACGATATTATCAATCGCATAAATATGACCAACAAAAGATCTATCTGGCTGCGCGATTAACGTTGCCGTTACCTCATCTCCTTTATGGATGCGCGACACGTATCGTTCAGGGGCCCATATATCGACCAAAATACGTTCTCTATTCTCAATACGGCCTATTACAGTATTAAGGGCCACGTTATTCCCCGCATCAACGGGCAAAATACCAACAACTCCAGGAATCGGTGCTCGAATTGTTCGCCGATCGAGATCTAATTCAGCATTACGCAAAACTAAATTTGCGTTATCCAACTCTAAGCGTGCCATAATTTCTTGAACTTCCGTTGCTGTATTGCTGGCGCGTAATTTAAGAATGCGCGAAAGCGTTAACGCATTGTTATCACGTTGCACTTTTGCTTTTGCAGCCGCTATTTCTTCTTTTTTAGAATCAAGCTTTGCAATCACATCATCGGCTTGTACTTTTGTACCCGCTGATACAAAAAGCTTATCAATAACACCTGAGGATAAAGGGGTAAGCTCGACTTCTGCAAGAGCTTTTCCACTCCCAAGAACGTTAAGTTGTTCATAAAGATCTTGAACTTTTACAAGATCAACGACAACATTTACCGGTGGCCTTCCCATTTTTTCATTTGAAGCTTTATCCGATACTCTTGTTTTATCCACCATAGAAATGGGTTGGTCCGCACTCTTTTTTCCAGCCCAATAGGTAACCGTTAAAACAACGATTAAAAACACCAATGGAAAGCTCTTTTTTAATAACGCCATACATCCGCCCTTGCTGTGCCATCTTCATCTGAAATAGTTTTCAACAGTAATATCGGCGTTTTACACAAAAACCCAACAGCGGGTGTGTATATCTTACCCCCACCGCAAAAAACACATCTCATCTCTGCTTGACTATCTTTCATAGATTAAAACGTCAAGTTAACTATCGTTCATATTGCTTTGTATGGTCATGACAAAAAAATGTTCATATCAAAACCAACTGAAGCCATAATATATTATATCCTTTTTTAAAATATCTCATAAAAAAGAGAATTTTTTTTATTACTATCCAAGTTTCACTTGCATTTCTTTAATGAAACGATTAGGAACCCTTTGTCTTAGACAATGTAAAAAATTGAAATGTATGCACCCGTAGCTCAGCTGGATAGAGCACCAGACTACGAATCTGGGGGTCAGGAGTTCGAATCTCTTCGGGTGCGCCATCATCAACAATTCTTATAAAGTCAGACTTTTTAAATTCTTTATTTTGTGATTTGTTATTTTGTATTTTGTCATTTCATTTTGTTGTGAGTCGTTTCTTTAGCCATTTTGCTAAAATAAGATGTTATGAGTTCTTCAATTCAGCTCTAAGGTGCTTTTATTAGCTTATAATCGTAGCGATTGCATGAGTAGCGTGTGTTGTTGTTTTCTTTTTTCAATCTATGCGCTTGTTTTTGGTCTCTTCCGGATTATACTCTCTACTCAGTTAGGTAATTTTTTACGTGCTTATTTCTAATTATTCCATAACTGGATGCTTCTGGATATTTTATTCCTAGCAGTCCCATCTTAAGAGGGACTTCAGATGTGCCGCCATAAATTCCGGTTTACCACCATGTGAAACTTTTTCAGTGTGTTGTTGGAAAGAATAAATAAACTACTTCTCAAACGTACTACTATGAAACACTTATGGTATCCATTAATATCATCAGCATTTGTTGCAAACCAAAGCTTCTTTTCGCAATATTTTTAATTGAATTAAACGTATTTTTACTGCTTAAAAGCAAAAAGATTCTTTTTCCTAAAAAACAATAAAACTCTTCTTGTGCTTCTTTAGCATTATCTCTTGCATGGCATATCATTGATTTCTATGATATCTTAATATTTTTCTGTTCTCTATGAATTTTTCTAATTAATCCATGGGGTACAAATCCCAAACGTTAATAAAAGCTAAGTTTAAAGAATTTTTCCATGCCTAAAACTGATATTGAAATTGCTCGCACTGCTAAAAAGCAACATATTATTGAAATTGCACAAAAAATTGGTATCTCACATGAAAATCTCATTCCCTATGGTCATGATAAAGCTAAAATTTCTTCTGAATACATAAAATCGCTTAATAAAAATCCAGATGGTAAACTTATCCTTGTCACAGCTATCAATCCCACACCTGCCGGAGAAGGCAAAACAACAACAACAGTTGGACTAAGTGATGCTCTTAATCTTATTGGTAAAAAAACAATAGCTACCTTGAGAGAACCATCTTTAGGTCCCTGTTTTGGTGTAAAAGGTGGTGCTGCTGGTGGTGGTTATGCGCAAGTCATTCCAATGGATGACCTTAATTTACATTTTACCGGTGATTTTCATGCTATTACAGCTGCTCATAATCTTCTTGCCGCAATGATAGATAATCATCTTTATTGGGGAAACACTCTAAACATTGATCCACGTCGCATTGTTTGGAAACGCGTTCTTGATATGAATGATCGTGCATTGCGCGATATTGTCATTTCATTGGGGGGCATAACAAATGGTTTTCCACGCCAAACAGGTTTTGATATTACTGTTGCATCAGAAATTATGGCGCTTCTTTGTCTCTCTGAAAATTTAGAAAACCTCACACAAAGACTCAAGAAAATTATTGTTGCTTATCGTTATGATAAAACGCCCATCACCGTTGCTGATCTTAATGCGGAAGGTGCAATGGCAGTTCTTCTAAAAGATGCTATACAACCCAATCTCGTACAGACAATTGAAAATAATCCTGTTCTCGTTCATGGAGGACCTTTTGCCAACATTGCTCATGGTTGCAATTCAGTTATAGCAACAAAAACTGCTTTAAAACTTGCTGATTATGTTGTCACCGAAGCAGGGTTTGGAGCAGATCTTGGAGCAGAAAAGTTCTTCAATATCAAATGTAGGCAAGCAGGTATTGTACCAAATGTTACAGTGATCGTCGCAACTATTCGTGCATTAAAAATGAACGGTGGTCTGGATAAAAATAACCTGACAGAAGAAAATATCACCGCTTTAGAAAAAGGAGCTGCCAATCTTTTACGACACATAGAAAATATGAAGCACTACGGTATTCCTTGTGTTGTGGCTATCAATCATTTTGACAGCGATAGCGATGCTGAAATAAAAACATTACAAAAAATAGTTGCAACAACTGGACACAAAGCTATTATCTGTAAGCATTGGGAACAAGGTGGAAAAGGCGCTATAGAACTTGCACAAGAACTCGTTACCTTGATTGAAAAGCACGATTCTGATTTTAAAGTTCTCTATCAAGATGATATTCCACTCGTTCAAAAAATTAATTGTATTATAACAAAGCTATACGGTGGACGTGGCGCCATCATCTCAGCCCCTATTCTCAAACAACTTGAAACTTGGGAAAAAGAAGGTTTTGGCGTCTACCCTATTTGTATGGCAAAAACACCTTATTCTTTTTCTTCTGATCCCAAGCAATACGGCGCTCCTGTTGATTTTGAAATTCCCATACGAGAAGTTCATCTCTGTGCGGGAGCCGGTTTTATTGTTGTCATTTGTGGAGATGTTATGACCATGCCGGGACTACCCCATTATCCCACGGCTGAAAAAATTCATCTTGACGAAAATGATCAAATACAAGGACTTTCATAAATTTATAACCGTAAATTCTATCATTCATTATAAAAAGCGTTTTATTATAAAAAAAATAGAATTTTAAAAAGCGATATAGACAAATGTCTTATTTATATGATATAAGCGCTTGTCCTTTTGGATATGCCTTTAAAAGGACGTAGGTTTTTTCCTATCATTTATGACACTGAAAAAAGCAGGATAGATAGTGCAAGTACTCGTTCGTGATAATAATGTTGACCAAGCGCTCCGTGCGTTGAAAAAAAAGATGCAGCGTGAAGGTATCTTCCGTGAAATGAAAATGCGTAGTTATTATGAGAAGCCATCTGAGAAGCGTGCTCGTGAAAAAGCTGAAGCTATTCGTCGTACACGTAAGCTTGCTCGTAAGCGTGCACAAAGAGAAGGTTTTGTTAGTAACGGACGAACTGTTGCGGTAAAGTAATATACTTTATAATATTATATAATTGCATAAGCAATAGATAGTAAGCTACTAGAAAATTTTATCTTCATAGGCGATTGCAATAAATTGCTTGTGTGTAGGTTTTTGTGTACAATGTTATCTAATATGTTAGTTATTTGAAAATAATAAGATTTCTATCATAGAGGTGGTTTTTATTTCACTCTTATATTTCAAAAAATAGATAACAAACTACACTTGAGATATTTAAGCGACTTTTTCCTATGTAAATTGAGTGCGGGGTGTTTTATTATCACTTTTCGCTATAATTTTCTCCTTCTGGATATCTCTTACATCACTGCTTCTTATGTACAAGTTTCATGATGAATTTCTTTTTTGTCATTAAATATTCTACATCTTTCGATCATCCTAGGTCTGATTACAAAACAAAAATAACTATCGCAATATGCGATTGTGTGTAAAATATAATATCAAATTCATAATCCTCTTTCCCTTCAGTTATGTAACGAAACGATATAATTCCATAACTTTTTATATCTCTTGATTCTGTCTCTCTAAAGGATGACGAATTTCAACCACTGCACTATAGATTCTTTTTTCTTGATAAATTTCTTCTATTCATCACTTATGTAATTACCCTCATCAGTGTATCGAATAAGCCTTTCTATTTCATTCAACTTTCTTCTATACTGAGTTAGAGAAAAAGAAAATTGACAATAAACAGAGAAAACACTGTGTTTTAATATGGATGAATGTGCCTTTTATTACCATTTTTGATGGAAATGTTTTTAAAATTTAAATAACGAGTTAAAGTTTCTCAACACTTTCTCATATTGAATCAATGAAGATTATTTTCTTGTACATCATAAGCGGGATTCGTCCGCAAATAGAATAAAAGCTATTTAAGAAAAAACAAAAAGGCTTCTTATGAATACCATAAATAATAGGAATAGCATAACATTGAAAGCTGGTAAATAGAACGATGAAGCCAGCTTATCTACCATACGGATAAGCATTATCATGGCATAAAATTAGAGTGTAGCAAATTTTATAAATGAATTATCACGAAAAAGTATCCTGTTAGCCCTTCATATATCAATCTACTCTATAAATGTTGCTCATATTTTTACGCTTAAATGTTTTATTTATCGTATTATTTTGTTCATTCAAAACTTCTTTTCAAGCCACACAATAATCCCTTTACTGAACAGCTCTTTGTTCATAATATGCATACATGCACTTTTACTTTGAGAAACAAACTCAGAAAAGAGATGCAATACTTTAGCCCTAATTTCCTGTACAAAAACTGCCAAGGCTCCAGTATACTTTACTGTTTTATCACGCCTACAGCTACATAAAAATCTCATGTTTATTTATATCTACCCCCTCATAAACAAGATAAGCACTAAGAAATACAAACCTTTTGTTTTCCTTATTTTGATATTTTTTTAGCAATTTTTTCATCGTTTAGATCTCTTTAACGAGCAATGTGTCATACTTTTTATCAGTTTCCAGTCTTATCTTTCAGATTTTAAATTTCCAATATATGACGAAATAAAGGAGTTCGGTGTGCAAAATTCTCGTTGGTCTCGCGTTTCAATACTCATATCATGTATCTTAATAGCAATAGTCATTGTATTGGGTTCACCTCATTTGTTGCATGCACAAACATTTAATCAAAATTTAGGGCCCAGTGGTTTACCACTTCCGCGATTTGCTTCGATTAAACCCACCAGCGTTAATGTACGCGTCGGACCAGGAAGCAACTATTCTATCATTTTCACCTACAAAAAGAAGGGCTTACCTATTGAAATCATTCAAGAATATGATCAATGGCGCAAAATTCGTGATGCAGAAGGCGATGAGGGATGGGTGTATCAATCGCTTTTATCGGGAAAGCGAACTGCTATAACTATTCCATGGCAAAAAGATAAAACAAAAAGGCTGATGCTACGAAAAAACCCCACCGATAACGCAGAACTTGTGGCGGAAGTAGAACCTAACGTCATTGGTAACATCCGCCAATGTGATGGACAATGGTGCGAACTAAACATTAATAATACGCGCGGATGGCTTCAGCAACCCCAGTTATGGGGAATCTATCCTGATGAAAAAGTAAAAGGTTGGTGAATACTCAAACTCAACAAGTTTAATTTTTATTCCTCATTGAATATCCTCACTGCCTATCACAAGATTGATTTTTTGGTTTCAATCGCACGATTAAATCAACATGTGAAATTTCCATACCTTCTGGTGGCTTAGGCAAATTTCTAATAATGGGAGCTTCTTCCAAATTATAAGGAATATCAAGAATACGATTTTCGCCTTCTATATAAAAATGGTAGTGATCAGAGGTATTGGTATCAAACCAAGTTTTTGAGCCTTCTACGGCAATAATCCGTAATAATCCCGCTTCCGTAAATTGATGAAGCGTATTATAAACCGTTGCTAAAGATACAGGTACACCTGCCCTCACCGCTTCCTCATAGAGCTCTTCAGCAGTAATATGACGATTTCCTTGAGAAAAAATCATATGTGCAAGTTCCAACCGCTGACGTGTTGGACGCAGACCATTTTGACGCAAACGTTTTTCTAACATAGAAATGGAATAATATTGCACAATTTTTCCACACTCTTTTGTGAACTGCTGCTCTTCATTCATATCTAAATTGTCTGCACTCACTGACATATTACAAACCCAAATATATTCCTGCTAAATAAGATCAAAATACAAAAAAATGGGAATAGTATGGTGTAATCTTGTATTCCATTTTTAAATAATTACCTATGTAGAATACATAAAAAAAGGCTTTTGTCATTAAAAATGATATAAAATCATTTCCCTCTCTTTAAAATTTGCTCTAAAAGTAGGTTGGGAAAAGCGCAGAAATAAAGATATATGCAAATAAATGGAGTAACAATGGCTGAACAAAAGTCTCGCTACACTTATGAAGAGCTTCTAAGCTGCGCTCGCGGCGAAATGTTTGGTAGAGGTAATGCGCAATTGCCAGCACCGCCAATGTTAATGATTCATCGAATCACTCAAATTAGTGAAACTGATGGTAAATACGATAAAGGAATGGTTCGCGCCGAATTTGACATTACACCAGACATGTGGTTCTTTAATTGTCACTTTATAGGCGATCCCGTCATGCCAGGATGTCTTGGACTGGATGGTATGTGGCAATTAACAGGTTTTTTTCTTGGTTGGCTAGGCGAACCAGGCAAAGGAAGAGCAATATCAACAGGTGAAGTAAAGTTATCAGGGATGGTAACTCCACAAACCAAAATTCTTGAATATGAAATAGATTTTAAGCGTATTCGACGTGGAAATTTAGTCTTAGGAATAGCTGATGGGTGGCTAAAAGCAGATGGAGAGACTATTTATAAGGCGAACGATTTACGCGTTGCTTTATTCAAAGAAGATTGAACGTTATTTCCGTCAGAAAGAACTTTTCACTATTCTGTATGGAACGAGGAGGTATGAATGCGTCGAGTTGTTGTAACCGGAATGGGAATTGTCTCCGCAATTGGAAATAACCCTGGAGCTGTTTTAACCAGTTTACGTGAAGCAAAATCCGGAATTTCTTACGCACCTCAATATGCTGAATTAGGCTTTCGTAGCAGAGTTTATGGCAAGCCCGATATTAATATAGAAGAACTCGTAGATCGACGTGCTCTACGTTTTCATGGGCGTGGAACAGCATGGAATCACATCGCCATGGATCAAGCAATTGCTGATGCGGGTCTAGAACCGCATGAAGTGTCGAACGAACACACGGGTATTATTATGGGTTCTGGAGGTGCTTCAACACATTCAATCGTAGAAGCTGCTGACATTACACGCCAAAAAGGTCCAAAACGTGTTGGACCTTTTGTTGTCCCTAAAGCGATGAGTTCTACAGCATCTGCAACATTAGCAACTTTCTTTAAAATAAAGGGGATCAATTATTCAATCTCTTCAGCTTGTGCTACCTCCAATCATTGTATTGGTAATGCTTACGAAATGATTCAATATGGTAAACAGAAGCGCATCTTTGCCGGTGGCTGCGAAGATTTGGATTGGACACTATCTGTTTTATTCGATGCCATGGGCGCTATGTCCAGCAGATATAATGACACCCCTCACAAAGCTTCACGTGCTTATGATGTTAATCGTGATGGTTTTGTCATTGCTGGAGGGGCTGGCGTTTTAGTCCTTGAAGATTTAGAACTTGCTAAAGCACGTGGTGCAAAAATCTACGGAGAAATCGTTGGATACGGTGCGACATCCGATGGACATGATATGGTTGCCCCATCAGGAGAGGGAGCAGAACGATGCATGCGCATGGCTCTTGCAACAGTCAATAATAAAATTGATTATATCAATCCCCATGCGACAGCAACTCCTGTTGGTGATCCTCCTGAGATAGAAGCTATCCGTCGTGTCTTTGGAGCAGGTGATCAATGCCCCCCCATTTCCGCTACCAAGTCTCTAACAGGACATTCCTTGGGAGCAGCAGGTGTTCACGAAGCAATCTATACATTGTTAATGATGAATCATAATTTTATTTGTGAAAGTGCCCATATTGAAGAACTTGATCCAGCTTTTGCTGATATGCCAATCGTTCGTGAACGACGTGATCATCAACAACTGAATACCGTATTGTCGAATACTTTTGGCTTTGGCGGTACCAATGCAACGCTTGTTTTCCAACATTATGTATAAACAAAAGCTCTTAGTAATTGAAAAAAGTACGGTCTTACGGAGAATAATATGAAAGGTTTGATGGAGGGCAAACGCGGCCTTATTATGGGAATTGCGAATGACCATTCAATTGCTTGGGGCATTGCCTGTCAGCTCGCACAAGCAGGAGCGGAATTAGCGTTGACTTATCAAGGAAATGCTTTTGGAAAACGTGTTCATCCCCTAGCAGATAAACTTGGCTGCAAATTAGTGCTAGAGTGTGACGTTGAAAAAAGTGAAAATATTGATTACGTCTTTGAGCAACTTGAAAAAGAATGGAAAACAATTGATTTTATTGTCCATGCCATTGGTTTTTCAGATAAAACTCAGCTAAAAGGGCGTTACGTTGATGTTACAACACGTGAAAACTTTCAACGCACGATGGTTATTTCAGCTTATTCCTTTACTGAAATTGCCCAGCGCGCCGGTAAGCTTATGCCCAATGGAGGAACACTTTTAACTCTTACCTATGGTGCTTCACAGCAAGTTGTGCCTAATTATAACATCATGGGTGTTGCTAAAGCAGCTTTAGAAGCTATGGTACGTTATTTAGCTGCGGACTTTGGTCCTCAAAATATCCGTGTCAATGCGATTTCCGCTGGTCCTGTTAGAACTTTAGCAGGTAATGGTATTGCAGCTGCACGTGCAATATTTTCACATCAACGGCGTAATGCCCCATTACGGCGTACCGTAAATATTCATGAAATTGGAAAATCTGCTCTTTATCTACTCTCTGACTTATCATCAGGTGTTACAGGTGAAATTCATTATGTTGATTCAGGATATAACATCATGTCTATGCCAATACTTGAAGAACTGAAAAAAAGTGACGATTCCCAAGAAGGATAAATTTTATTTCATTGCACTAAAAAATAAAATCAATCATGTGCATAGTGCTTTAATCGGGTATTGAGTACTTTCTCAGCTATATAATAGTGTATTGACTTATAATAATATGACGTAAGGAATATGTGCAAATATTTGTAAGAATAAGTCAATACAAAACCAGATGTACGATGCCCTGTTTCGCAAAATATTTTATAAAAATCCGGAATATTTCTTCAATCCATGGTTGATAAATTTTGTATTTTATGACGTTATTTACCTTACTAAAGCATACGCTTTTGTCGTTGCTTATAAATCAATCCTCAGCCCTCATGCCACCGTATTTTGAAAAAGAGATTAGAGAATTATTAAAATCCTTAGTTTCAGCTTTTGTGTAGAAAATTGAAAAAAATATTCCTACCGTTTGATTTATTCTTGAAACGCAAATACAATCTAATTTAGGATGAATATGAAGGCGTAAAGAAATCAATCATTAATCTTACTATTATTCTTTAATGAAAGCATTTCTCTAATGTATCAGGTAAAATAGAACGCCCAAAAATACTATAGCTGTTGCTCTTTCATGCATTTTTTTAAAGATATCTCTCAATGCACGCCATTCCATTTCACAATGGTACCTGTAAAACGTATAAAAATCCCTGTGAAGTACATAAAATCCTTTTTTCACCACCATTTTAATGTTTATACAGATGACAAACCGACACCGTCATTTTACTTGCCATGTTCTCATATTGAAACAACCCTTGACACTTGAGATGATTCATTAGAAGTATCTTTAATAATTTTTATCCACATATTAATCTACTTGTGACAAGTAAACGCATATTTTTAATTAATTCAATACAAAAATAAATTATTCATATAAACCAATTTATTATCTTTATAATCAGATTATTCTTTCAGTTTAAATGACAGCCACAAACAAGTACAATAACATTTTTTTCAATCTTAGACTTTCAAAGTTATAATTCCAAAAATCATTTCTTGCATATAAAAAACAGAATTGATATGTGAGAAAATAAAAGGCTTAAATATCTCTACTGAACAGCTTCAAGTACCTAGAGCTGTCTCAACATTGGGGGGTGTAATGATGATCGGCTTCCTCCTTCATAAACGTAAAAATGGGGATGTGCACAATGGCTTTATCGTTACACTATTCACGGTCACCGTCGCGAATTAGACTTGGGAGTTTTAAGAGAGATCTCTTTAAAACAAGCGCGTGAATATATAACAGCAATCGTGTTTTTTTGGGCGTTCTATTTTACCTGACACATCAGGGAAATGCTTTCATTAGAAAATGAGAAAAATAAAGGTGTGAGATAATCTCCATTATTTAAAAGATATTGCTTTAGATAGCGTAAAACTGAATTTAAAAATGATTGTAGAAATGGGAACTAGTTTTCATCTTTAAAATTTCATCTTCTTCCCAAAACAGATTGTCTTCTTGTTTTAAAGAATTACAAAAACAGAGATACACAATATCCCTGCCCCGATATTCTTAGCTTATACGTTATATAAATAAGATGCTTCTACCTAATGAGTCTTGTATTATTCTGTTTGCAAATATCATTGTGAGATGAATTTAAGAGACAATAAAAATATCTTGTTCATTACATTACACAAACATGTGTAAGTGGAAACGGATAATTTATCTTCAAAGAGATAGCTCTTAGACAAAAGCAAAAACTTTTATATTTCAGCCATGTTTCATAAAGAATCGAATGATATGAATCTATAATTTGCTGGAATATGACTACCTTATACAACCATCAATACAATCTATTTTATATGTCTATCATAGCATGTTTCTATTTTTTATGATTTGAATTATTAAAAAACAGGATATTATTGTATTTCGTCCTTGAGGGCGCGGCTTAATAATGTGTTTGCCGCTTCAGTTATGTTTTTACCACAATAGAGAATTTGATAAATTTGTTCTACAATGGGCATTTCTACCCCAATACGCTGCGCCAACGTATGTACTTCCTTGGTATTCAAGTATCCTTCCACAACCTGACCAATTTGTTTTTCCGCTTCTTTTATATCTATTCCTTTACCAAGAAGTATTCCAAAACGACGATTACGTGACTGATTATCAGTACATGTCAAAACCAGATCACCTAAGCCTGTCATTCCCATAAATGTGGAAAGCTCAGCACCCATAGCCCCCCCTAAACGACTGATTTCAGCTAGTCCTCGTGTGATAAGAGCTATTCGTGCATTTGCCCCAAAACCTATACCATCTGATATTCCTGCACCAATAGCAATAACATTTTTGACTGCTCCCCCTAATTGAACACCAATCATATCTGAACTTTTATAAACTCTAAAACTTTTGTCACAATGAAAAAGTTGCTGCAATTCTTTACCAAACTCAACATCAGAAGCTGCTATCGTCATTGCAGTAGGCCAACCAATAGCTAGTTCTTGAGCAAAAGTTGGTCCAGAAAAAACAGCTAAAGGAATTTTTTCACCTAAAATCTCACGAGCAACCTCTTGTAAGAAACGTCCGGTACCATGTTCTAAACCTTTTGTCGCCCAAATAACGCGTGAATGCTGATCTAAATAAGGCTGAATATTATACAAAACTTGATGAAATACATGGCTTGGAACAGCGATTAATATATTGTGACTTGCTGTTATAGCAGTTTCAAGCGAAGCTTCAAGTAATAAATTGTCAGGAAATCGAATATCGGGTAAATATACTTGATTACAACGTTGTTCCTGTAATTCTTTGATATGTTGAGGACTATATCCCCAAAGTAAAACATTATGACCATTACGGGCAAGAGCTATCGCTAATGCAGTACCAAAAGAACCAGCACCTATAACTGTCATTGCAACGGTTTTCATTAAATTTTCTGATTATTCTCTAAATTTTTGATTTCAATTACATATTATTATTACAAATAATTTTAATGCTATCTTTAATATAAATTCTTTAAATCTAAAAATATTACTGCTTCGTAGCTTTTTTATCTCACACAATATAAAAACTTGTTTCACACATTCTCTTTCTTTGTAGTAAATTTTACAAACATCACTTTTTGTATATTCTACAAATAGCTATTTGTCTCAAAAATTAAAGATTGACTAAATACCCCACGGACTTTCTCTTTTAAATTAAAAGTATATTCAAAATAATGATACTCATTCCACTGATATCTTGTACTTATCTCCTGCTTTATATCTTACGAATTTCTTCTACGAAGCTGATACATGCCGCATCAGAGCTCCGTAGATATTTCTAACAACTACTCCACAGGAAACTGCGTATTTGGATCTTGCTCCATGGGCATTTCTGAACCAGGTGCTTGATCTACAGGAGTTTGCGTACTTAGACCCTGCCCCATGGGCATTTCTGAACCAGGTGCTTGATCTACAGGAGTTTGCGTACTTAGACCCTGCCCCATGGGCATTTCTGAACCAGGTGCTTGATCTACAGGAGTTTGCGTACTTAGACCCTGCCCCATGGGCATTTCTGAACCAGGTGCTTGATCTACAGGAGTTTGCGTACTTAGACCCTGCCCCATGGGCATTTCTGAACCAGGTGCTTGATCTACAGGAGTTTGCGTACTTAGACCCTGCCCCATGGGCATTTCTGAACCAGGTGCTTGATCTACAGGAGTTTGCGTACTTAGACCCTGCCCCATGGGCATTTCTGAACCAGGTGCTTGATCTACAGGAGTTTGCGTACTTAGACCCTGCCCCATGGGCATTTCTGAACCAGGTGCTTGATCTACAGGAGTTTGCGTACTTAGACCCTGCCCCATGGGCATTTCTGAACCAGGTGCTTGATCTACAGGAGTTTGCGTACTTAGACCCTGCCCCATGGGCATTTCTGAACCAGGTGCTTGATCTACAGGAGTTTGCGTACTTAGACCCTGCCCCATGGGCATTTCTGAACCAGGTGCTTGATCTACAGGAGTTTGCGTACTTAGACCCTGCCCCATGGGCATTTCTGAACCAGGTGCTTGATCTACAGGAGTTTGCGTACTTAGACCCTGCCCCATGGGCATTTCTGAACCAGGTGCTTGATCTACAGGAGTTTGCGTACTTAGACCCTGCCCCATGGGCATTTCTGAACCAGGTGCTTGATCTACAGGAGTTTGCGTACTTACACCTTGCTCCATCGAAACCTCTGAGCCCTGTATCTTTTCTGGCTGTTTTCTTACGGATATATCTTTGGTTGATAACTGCTCAGACACTGAAGAATCATCTCTACTTGATATTTCCGGTTCAATAACACGTCCTGAACCACCCATCATATTATAATTCAAATGAGAAATAGCCCACCAAGTTCCCCCAATAATAACAAAAACGCAAATAGCAGCAAACCACAACGCGCTTAAATTCCACTTGGCGTCTGGACCAGAATTCAAGTGCAAAAAGAAAACAATTTGTACTATAATCTGAATAATCGCCATCCCAATAAGATACGCAACCTTTGTACTAACTGCCCAACTTTCCATCATTCCATACATCACAGGAATAAAAGAACCCAAAGTGAAAAATACAGCCAGAATAAAACCAACCAAATAGGAACCAGTACTGGGACCATGTGTTTCATTTTGCACGCTCATCACAACGCTCCTAATAGATAAACCATGGTGAAAACACCAATCCATACAATATCAAGTAAATGCCAAAAAATGGAAAGGCATGCTAAACGTGTCTTATTGTTCTGATCTAAGCCATTACGACGAAGATGAAAAAACATCACAACCATCCAAAGAAGGCCAACACTTACGTGAAGTCCATGGGTGCCAACCAAAGCAAAAAATGCTGACCAATAAGCAGAGAGAATTTCCCGTCCAAAAAGCTGTAAACCTGTTGCAGGATCAATACCCGCATAAGCATTTGGATCGAAATAAAAAACCTCACTCAAAAGTTCATGAAATTCGTAAAGTTCCATACCAATGAAGCAACACCCCAATACAAAGGTAATAGCCATCCATAAACGCACACCACTGATGTTATTTTTATGTGCTTGTACCATTGCAAAGCCATAAGTGACGGATGAAAACAACAAGAAAGCAGTCTCAACCAAAACAAACTTTAAATCTATAAACTCACTGCCCGCTTTACCACCACCATAAGAAGCAGAAAATACAGCAAAACTTGAAAACAGTGTCGAAAACAGGATTAAGTCTGAAAGAATATAGACCCAAAAACCAAACGTCATTACCGAGCTACTATCGTGGTGAAGTTCATCTATAGTGCTCGCGTTATTCATTGTTACAGCACTCATACTATTACTCCTCGTTCTTTAAGAACAGCCGTAAAGGCATCTTCAGTTTTTTGCACTTCTTCAGCTGGAATATAGTAACCATGATGATCACCTGTTAATGAATGACACACAAGCGTTGCGATAAAACCAACCAGTCCAACCGCAACAAGCCACCAAATATGCCAAACAAGCGCAAAACCAACAACTAATGAGAAGAAGCCAGCAATAATTCCAGCCGATGTATTCGATGGCATATGAATTTTTGTAAATCCACTTGTCGGCCGTTGATAACCACTTTTCTTCATATTCCAATAAGCATCATCAGACTGTATCTTTGGAAGGAGGGCAAAATTATAGGAAGGAGGCGGTGAAGAGGTAAACCATTCAAGTGTACGTGCATCACCCCAAGAATCATTTAATGTTACCGGTAAGTGCCCTTTATGCTTAATACCGTACCAAATCGCCAAAACAACCTGTAGCACGAAACAAAGGATACCAAGTAAGATAATACAAGCACCCAATGCAGCAATAATAAACATCGGCTGCCAACTAGGTTCCATGTAATGCTGAAGACGACGCGTCGCCCCCATTAAACCAAGCGCATAAACGGGGAAAAAGGCAAGGTAAAAACCAATAAACCAACACCAAAAAGATGTAATACCTAGTATGCGATTTGGTTTATAACCAAAAACTTTTGGAAACCAAAATGCAATCCCCGCTAAGTACGCAAAAACCACACCTCCAATAATTGTATGATGGAAATGTGCTATCAAAAAGAGCGAATTATGAAACTGCCAATCAGCAGGAACAATAGATAATAAAACACCTGTTAATCCACCACCAACAAATGTAAAGATCATACCCATGCACCAAAGCATAGGAGGCTCAAAGCGAATCCGACCTCTATACATCGTAAGCAGCCAATTAAAAACTTTTACACCGGTTGGAACTGCAATAATCATCGTAGCAATACTAAAGAAGGTATTTACAGCTTCACCCCCACCCATTGTGAAGAAATGATGTCCCCAAACAAGAAGCGAAAGAATCAAAATAACCAACATGGCCCATATCATTGAAGTATAACCAAAGAGGCGTTTTGAAGAAAAAGTTGATACAACTTCAGAAACAATTCCAAAAGCAGGAACAACCAAAACATAAACCTCAGGATGACCAAAAACCCAAACATAGTTAATCCATACCATCGGATTTCCGCCACCAACATTGGTAAAGAAATTCATGTTCAAATAACGATCACATGCCAAGAGTGCAAATGCTACAGCCAAAACAGGATAAATGACTACAATAAGAACATTGCTGACAAAAGCACTCCAACAAAAAATAGGCATTCTCATCATTGTCATTCCAGGAGCACGCATTTTAATCATCGTTGCAATGAAATTCACTGATCCCATTGTTGTTGCAATACCAGAAAGCTGAAGTGACCATAAATAATAATCTACCCCTGTATCTGGACTCGTTTGCAATTCTGTAAAAGGTGGATACATCAACCAACCACCACGACCAAAATTCCCAACACCTAGGGATATGTTAATCAATATCGCCCCTGCAGCCGTAATCCAAAAACCTAGATTATTTGCAAAGGGAAAAGCAACATCACGCGCACCAATTTGAAGCGGTATAAGATAATTAAAAAGACCAAATAAAATAGGCGTGGCCATGAAAAAAATCATGATCGTACCATGCGCCGAAAAAATTTGATCAAAATGCTCAGGGGGCAAATAACCTGCTGTTTCACTCCCAAGAGCTAAAGCTTGATGCGTTCGCATCATAAGTGCGTCCGCAAAACCGCGAACAAGCATAATAATTCCAAGAACGATGTACATAATACCTATGCGTTTATGGTCAACCGTTGTAATCCAATTTCGCCATAGAATCCCCCACCACCCAAGTACTGTTAGAGCAATAACAGCAATTAAACCAACCAAAACAATCGCAATACATGTATACAAAACGATCGGTTCATGTGCAAGCGCATGAAAAGCACCTGCCGTAGGATCTGTAAGTCTTCCAAACATTTCTCAACCCATTTCAAATGAAATTCAAGTTTAAAAGAAACCTTTGTTAAAAGGGCTCTTTACTTTATTGACTCTGTTAAATAACATCAGGATCAAATACTGAACATAGTGCACCCCATAGCGTCTGAGCAGCAGCACGTTTCATTAAATCTTCATTACATACCGTCTTTTCATCGACACATCGATTAACAACACGATAGTAAAGCCGCTTCTCAACAGGTGCAAAATAACGAACTTCAGCATCTTTTTCCTTCGCAGCAATATCACCCATACGAGGCGCAATAGAAAGTTGACGATAAGATGAACGATCAAGTACTCGACCATTAGCCCGAGCTTTTACAATCCAATCCTCAAAATCCTGCAAAGACACAGAATACCACTTAAACCGCATACCCGAAAAACCATCACCACTATAATTTGCTGAGGCTCCTTTGAATACTCCTTGCTCTTCAGCGACCAAATGCAACTTAGCATTCATCTGCGGCATAGCGTAAAGAACTGTACCCAATTTGGGAACCCAAAAAGCATTGACAGAATTCTCTGACGTCAATTGCAATAAAACTTGACGTCCTTCAGGCGCATAAATCTCATTAATCGATGCAACACCGTATTCAGGATAAATAAAAAGCCATTTCCAATCAAGAGCAACAGCATCAATCTGTAATGGCTTTCCTTCACCTACAACTTCCACTGGAAGAGGATTTGTAGGTTCAAGCTTATAGGTATAATAAGCTGTTAATGAACCTAAAACCATTACAATTACAACTGGAATACCCCACATAAATGCTTCAATTTTATTTGAATGTGCCCAATCAGGAGAATAGTCCGCTTTCATATTCGATGCACGATATTTTATAGCTAAAAATACCACACTCACCATAACTGGGATAACAATACAAAGCATCACCACCACACAAACAACGATCAAAATGAGCTGTTGACGTGCAACATAACCTGATGGCTGCATAACATCAATTTTACAACCAGACAAAAGCAGTGCTCCCCCTAAAATCACAAGCATTTCTAATTGTCTAACAAAGCTTTTCATCTCTATTTACCCCCGTCATACGCACTAAAAACTGTCATAAATATATACCTCACATTGTACAGATTTGAAAATAATTATCAAGAGAATTAAATGCCTATATTACTCTTATTAAACGCTTACTCTTTACCTATCACAATTTAATTGTTTTGCTTAATTGTTTTGCAATATACTCAAGTGCAAACCGATATCCATCACCTCCACACCCAGTTATGATAGCGTCTACACCTGCAGATGTATAAGAATGGTGACGAAAAGCTTCACGCTGATAAATATGAGATAAATGAACTTCTACTTTCGGCCCTGAAAACATTTTTAGGGCATCAAGAAGTGCAACAGATGTATGACTGTAAGCCGCTGGGTTAATGATCAATCCAGAACTTGCCTCTATTGCTTCTTGTATCCATGCTACTAATTGCCCTTCACAATTACTTTGATAAAAATTTATTATGATATCATTTTTTTTTGCCCATTCTCTGCATCTTTTTTCAATATCTTCTAGAGTTTCAGTTCCATAAATTTCTGGCTCACGTTGACCTAGAAAATTTAAATTAGGACCATTTAAAATCGTTATTATCTCTGACATAGCAAGCCTTTTCTTTCAGACCTATCACTTATTAAAAAAATATTTAGCATGTTTTTACGGCAATAAAGCTCCATCCTTAATCTCAAAGAATTCTGCGCGTCCTTTTAAATCATCAAATAAAAGACGATCTGTTCCTGTCATAAATGTTTGTACAGCTAAATCATCAAGAATATCAAATAGAGCAGCACGTCGATGCGAATCAAGATGGGCAGCCATTTCATCAAGAAGAAGAATGGGAGATCTTTCCGACATCATACCTGTTAGACGTGCATGACACAAAACTAAACCTGTTAGCAGCGCTTTTTGTTCACCTGTTGAACAAGATGTTGCTGCTCTATTTTTATCAGCATAAAAAACCTGCAAATCTGCACGATGTGGTCCTTCTAACGTCCGACCAGCAGCACGATCCATTGCGCGATTATGCCGTAATCGATCACAAAATTGTTCTTCAACTTCAGTTGCTGATATTTCACTAAGAGCTGTTTCTAAAAAACCATCAATTTGCAAAAAAGCTCGTGGAAAAGGTATATGTGAGGGCATTTGTGTAAACATGTCATTTAAAAGACGAATGACATCAACACGCGCCGCAGAAATAGCTGTCGCCAATTCTGCCATTTGCTTTTCTAAAGCATCAAACCAAGCACAATCTTCATTTCCATCTAAAAACAAACGATTTCGTGCGCGCATAGCTCTATCATAATCGGCTATGCGGCGCCTATGCAAGGGATCAATCGCCAAAACCATACGGTCCAAAAAATTACGGCGCTCAAGTGAAGGACCTGTAAAAAGACCATCCATAGACGGTGTTAGGACACTAATATGACAATAATCTGTTAGGCAATCACTCGACTCATTCACACCATTAATATGGACCTTTCGACTGTTATCGCTAACCTCAAAAGCTGTACCAATCTTTACTTCACCATAAAGAGCGCATTCAAGACGCGCAAATACAACAAATCCTCCACCACCACCATCTACAAAGCTAACGTCAGAATAAACAGCACGCCGCAAACCACGACCAGGAGAAAGAAAAGATAACGCCTCTAAAAGATTCGTCTTACCAGCACCATTATGGCCAGTAAAAACCACATGCTGACCAGAAAAATGAATATTGAAAAAAGAATAATTGCGATAACGTAAAAGCTTCAGCTGCCTCACTGCCACTTTGTGCACATGACTGGTCATGCATTGCAAAACAACTGCCCCTAAACGCGAATAGGCATCAGTACATAGAGCACATCTGCATCATCATTATCACGAATCAGAGCTGGTGCTCCAGCCTCAGCCAACATAAAAACCATCTCATCACTTGAAAGCTGCCCAGCAATATCCAAAAGATAACGTGAATTAAATCCTATCTCAAGCGGTTCAGATGCATAAGTTACTGATAATTGATCTTCTGCACTGCCCGAATCTGGGCTATTAACAACAAGCCTTAACTGTCCATGCTCAATCGTTAATTTAACTGCACGCCCCCGATCACTTGAAATCGTTGAAACACGATCAACTGCAGAAGAAAAGTCCTGCCTATTAACAATTAATTCTTTATCATTTCCAAGAGGGATAACACGTTGATAATCTGGAAATGTTCCATCAATTAATTTTGATGTAAAAATCACAGAGCCTATAGAAAAACGAATTTTTGTCTCCGAAAGCTCTATACATACATCGCTATCATTTTCTTCTGAAAGAAGTTTTTGCAATTCTCCTACAGCTTTACGGGGAACAATAACACCAGGCATTCCCTCAACTCCCGAAGGAGCTTCCATCTCAACTTGTGCCAAACGATGACCATCAGTTGCAACCAAACGCAATTTCAAAACACCATCATTAATAATATGGAAATAAATACCATTAAGATAATAACGGGTTTCTTCAGTAGAAATAGCAAATTGTGTACAATCAAGTAAATGTTTTAAGCCTGATGCCGATAGAGAAAAACGATAACCAAATTGCCCAGGAAGCGACTCTGGAAAGTCTGCCTTCGGAAGACATTGAAGCTGAAAATGTGCACAACCCGAAACAACGGACATTGTACCTGCTTGATTCTCATCGAGGGATAATACAACTTCATTGCTATCAGGAAGTTTTCGAATGATATCATAGAGCAAATGTGCCGGAACAGTTGTTGCTCCAGCTTGTTTAACATTAACTGCAAAAGATTCCATAACCTCTAAATCAAGGTCTGTTGCTTTTAACTGTACACGGCCATTTTCTGCATCAATCAACACATTCGATAAAATAGGAACAGTATTACGGCGCTCTACCACACGGTGAACCCGACCAAGAGACTTGAGAAATTGACTGCGATCAACTGTAATACGCATAAAAGCCCCGTATGATTTACTAAAAACTATAAGAATTCCTTAGAATTAAAGAATAGATCCCTTTAGAGAATCGCCTGCTAGAGTTTATTAAACCTCTCTTAAAATGGCAAGTCACTCCTGCATAAGAAAAAATAAATCTTTTCATTAAATTCTTTAAAGTCTCTCCAAAGAAAGAAACGATAAACACTATACAGCCTGTTCTCCAATCAACCGCTTAAGCAACTCAAGTTCCTTAGCCAAGGTCTGATCACCACAAACCAAATCTTCAATTTTACGCACAGCGTGTAAAACTGTTGTATGATCACGCCCACCAAAACGGCGCCCAATTTCTGGCAATGAGCGAGGAGTTAATACTTTTGCTAAATACATTGCAACTTGCCGTGGCTTCACAACCGTACGTGTTCGACGATTAGATAACAAGTCCTGTTTAGAAACATTATAATGGCGTGCTACCGTACGCTGAATTTCTTCAATCCGAATACGCTTAGGTTCACCAGGACGTGTCAAGTGACCTAATAACTCATCAATCCGCTCTAAAGATAAATCAGACTCAAAAGATTGACGAAACAAGAGCTGATTAAATGCACCTTCAATATCACGCCCAGACCCTAAAACCGTTTTCGCAATATATTCCAAGATATCATCAGAAATTGATACCATGCCATCATCTTGTTGTGCCACCTTCAACCGCTGGCGCAACATTTGCAAACGCATTTCATAATCTGGTGCTTCAATTTCAAGAGCGACCCCTCCCTGAAGACGAGAGCGAACGCGAAGATCAAGCGATTCTAATTCTGCTGGTGGACGATCTGCAGCGACAACAACCTGTTTTGCACTATCAAGCAACATATTAAGCAAATGGCAAAACTCATGTTGTATCGACTTACCCTGCAAAAACTGCATATCATCAATAATCAAAAGGTCGATATCACGAAGCTGTTCTTTAAAAGAAAGAGCATCATTATCACGAATAGCTGTTGCAAAACGCCACATAAAATATTCAGCAGTTAAATAAATAA
Organism: Bartonella sp. OC16QHHD; assembly: GCF_042194035.1. Lineage (NCBI taxonomy): Bacteria > Pseudomonadati > Pseudomonadota > Alphaproteobacteria > Hyphomicrobiales > Bartonellaceae > Bartonella > Bartonella sp. OC16QHHD. The sequence goes on from NZ_JBHIMJ010000014.1 coordinate 27,730, forward strand.
CGCGCGCAGACGTTAAACGCTTCAATGCAGAAGCAGCAATCGCTTGAAGCAAATGTGTTTTTCCTAAGCCAACAGATGCGTGAATAAAAAGAGGATTAAAACGTAAGGCACTTTTATGCCCTTCTGCAATGGAACGCGCTGCTGCTAAAGCAACACGATTAGAAGCCCCCTCAACAAAACTTTCAAAAGTATAGCGAGAATCAAGTGGAGATCCAAAAACTCCCGTTTGAGAATTCTTAACTGAATGCTCTGCGCAACTTTCAACAAAAGATGAAGTCGCCTGCTCCTCTAGCACAACAGGAGGAACACTTCTTTTACAAACGACATCTCTTGAAACGCGTTCCATACCACGAACAATAACTTCAACACGAAGAATTGCTGAATTCTCTTGTTTCCATAAATGTGTCAGAAGAGAACCATAGTGATTATTAATCCATGAACGTAAAAAAGCAGTAGGAACAGAAAGCTTTACAAGAGTATGACTATATTCAGCAAGCTTCACACGTCCAAACCAACTGGTATAAGCCTCAACACCAACCTGCACCTTTAATTGCGCCATAACACGTATAAAAGCCGCCGCACTTTCCTCCTCTGAAACAATAGAATGCCCTATAGAAGCATTTCTACAAACGTTCTCATCACTTTCCGTCATCCTATTCTTTATTATGTTCTCTGCCGACAGGATATTTACCGAAACCCTTTTAAAGGAACTAGCTTTAGAGTTCAATTTATCCACCATCTTCCATCCTGATAAAAATAAAATTTTGTCCTGCCAAACAACTAAAATAAATCTAGCGAAGGCAAAACGCCCTACCCCAAATAAGATTACTCACCCTCCCCTAGGATAGCCTCATCACAACCCCAATAACAAAGATGACCAATAAGATTTACTTGCACTCATGATATGACCCACCCTTCTAAAATGGTAAACATATCCATTAAGAAAACTAAAAAACCGTCAGAAAACCTCTCCAACACAAAAGTTTCGAAAAGCCTAAATCAAAACATCTTGTATTCAACAAAATACAGAATAATGCGCTGATGTGACCCCTTCATGCTTCTTAGTCTTCATAAGAACCATACAAAACAGCAGAGGTAAAATGCAAGAGGTCAAAATAAAATCAAAAAACCCGAAAAAAATGCTTATATTAATGAGGACTGAAAAAAATATTGATTCAATTCATTTTTTTTCTCTAAATTTACCAATAATTAAAGAATCTCTTCAGATTTAAAAAAAAAAATAAAATGCTTGACAAAAAAGACTCTGTACAAATCCACAAAGCTTGTGGATAACCATACCTCCCCCTATAAACTTTCTCTCCTTTTTCAAGTGGAGAATCATTATCGATTCTTATTTTCAATAGAAACTTTTTGAAATAATAAACAAAAAGCCAGCATCCTCATGGATACTGGCTTTGTTCTCAATTAAAGGAGAAAAGCTTAAACGCTGAGAGCCTTCAAACGTTTAGCTAAACGCGATACTTTCCTCGCAGCAGCATTTTTATGAAAAACCCCTTTAGAAACTGCACGCATAATTTCAGGCTCAAAATTCTTAAATGCAATCTCTGCAGATGCCTTATCGCCACCCGCTAAAGCATCATCAAACTTACGTATAAAAGTACGAACGCGTGAACGGCGGGCCTTATTAACCTGTGTGCGCGCCGCAACCTTGCGCACCGCTTTTCGAGCAGAAGGTGTATTCGCCATAAATATAATCTCTCTTTCAACACCTTGGTAAAATGAGTCTCAATAACAACTCTACCAATATAAATAAATCCAACCCAAGCAAAACTATAAAGCTGCCTATAACTGTGTGGTTTATAGCGCAATCCTAAAGCTAACGTCAATTAGATTTTCAAAGATAGCCATAAAAAAACGAAGCCAAACTCTTTGATCCGCAACTTTATAGCTTAATAATAGATATTCCTTAACAAACAAAAGAATTTAAACGGCTAACTTACGCAAGACATATTGCAAAATTCCACCATGATGCAAATAATCTAGCTCATCTTCAGTATCAACACGGCATAATAATGGAACGGTTTTTACCGTACCATCAGAAAAAGTAATTTTCGCTACAGTCTTTTGACGAGGTTTCAAGTTATGAATCTCTTCAATTGTCACCTTTTCATCTCCCTTTAAGCCTAAAGATTTCCAACTTAGCCCCTCCTCAAAGACAAAAGGGACAATGCCCATACCAACAAGATTAGAGCGATGAATCCTTTCAAAAGACTGCACAATCACTGCTTTGACACCAAGAAGATTGGTCCCCTTGGCAGCCCAATCGCGAGATGATCCATTACCATATTCAATACCTGCAAAAACAACGAGTGGAATACCTTCTTGTTTATACGCCATTGCTGCATCGTAAATGGTTTGTTCTACCGCTGACGGATAATGAACCGTATAACCTCCTTCTCGACCATTTTCCCCTAACATGAAATTACGAATGCGAATATTGGCAAAGGTCCCACGCACCATAACTTCATGATTCCCACGACGCGTTCCATACTGATTAAAATCAGCCACTTTAACACCATGATCCATTAAATATTTTCCGGCAGGAGAAGCTGCTTTAATAGAACCAGCAGGAGAAATATGATCCGTCGTGATTTTATCACCAAATAAACCTAAAATCCGTGCATCTTTAATATCTGGTAAGATATCAGGTGTTTTCTGCATATCATCGAAATAAGGTGGATTGCGTACATAGGTGGATTGCTCATCCCAAGAATAGGTAGAACCCGTAGGAATCTGAACTTTTTGCCAATTTTCATCTCCCTTAAAAACATCTGCATACTTTTCGGCAAAAACCTTCCGCGTGACATTTTCTTCAATAAACTCCTGTATTTCTTGAGAAGTTGGCCAAATATCTCTCAAATAAATGGGGTGGCCATTTGAATCTTCACCTAGAGGCTCCTTGGTTAAATCTTTACACACCGTCCCGATAAGCGCATGTGCAACAACTAACGGTGGTGAAGCTAAATAATTCGCTTGCACATCAGGGGAAACACGCCCTTCAAAATTACGATTTCCTGAAAGAACCGCAGATGCAATTATACCATTGTCATTAATCGTTTTGGAAATAGCTGGATGCAAAGGACCAGAATTCCCAATACATGTTGTGCACCCAAATCCTACTAAGTTAAATCCTAATGCATCTAAATCTTTTTGCAGACCCGAATTTTGAAGGTAAGCTTCAACGACTTGTGAACCAGGTGCAAGAGAAGTTTTTACCCATGGTTTACTCTTAAGACCCTTTGCCACAGCATTTCGTGCCAAAAGACCCGCTGCAATAAGAACACTTGGATTCGATGTATTCGTACACGACGTAATCGCAGCGATCACCACATCACCGTGACCAAGCGTATATTCTTCACCCTCAACCTGATAACGCTTATCTTGTCCAGAAGTCTTCTTATAGTCTTCGACCAATGCCTTCTCAAAACCCTGCCCAACATTTTCCAACGCAATACGTCCTTCAGGACGTTTAGGACCAGCCATAGAAGGGACAACGGTTCCCATATCTAATTCAATTGTATCACTAAAAATGGGATGAGCCACCATTTCATCATGCCACATCCCTTGTGCTTTGGTATAAGCCTCCACTAAGGCAATCCGACTTTCATCACGCCCTGTCATATTGAGATAACGCACTGTCTCCTTATCAATTGGGAAAAAACCACACGTTGCTCCATATTCAGGTGCCATATTTCCAATCGTTGCCCGATCAGCAAGCGTCATATGCTCCAAACCAGGACCAAAAAACTCAACAAATTTACCGACAACACCCTTCCGACGTAGCATTTGGGTCACCGTTAATACGAGATCGGTGGCTGTTACACCTTCCTTAAGTTTACCTGTTAGACGAAAACCAATCACTTCAGGTAACAACATAGAAACAGGTTGTCCTAACATTGCTGCTTCTGCTTCAATACCACCAACACCCCAACCTAAAACCCCTAAACCATTTACCATAGTCGTATGCGAATCAGTTCCCACACAGGTGTCAGGATAAATCGTCTCACAGCCCTCTTCATTCTTCATCCATACACATTGTGCTAAATATTCTAAGTTAACCTGATGACAAATCCCTGTTCCTGGAGGAACAACGCGAAAATTTTGAAAGGCTTGTTGCCCCCATTTAAGGAAACGATAGCGTTCACCATTGCGTTCATATTCATGCTCAACGTTTTCCTTAAAAGCCATGGAATTGCCAAAAGCATCAACAATAACTGAGTGATCAATGATGAGATCAACGGGAATGAGAGGATTGATTTTTTCAGCGTTACCGCCAAGTTTAACCATAGCATCACGCATTGCAGAAAGATCAACAACTGCTGGAACACCTGTAAAATCCTGCATAAGAACACGTGCAGGACGGTAAGCAATTTCTGCCCCAGCGCTCCCTTTGTCGTTTAACCACTTAGCAACATTGAAGATATCCTCTTTTTTAACTGTGCGACCATCTTCGAATCGCAATAAATTTTCGAGAATAACTTTCATCGAAAACGGTAAACGAGAAACACCTTCAAGTCCGTTCTTCTCCGCTTCAATCAAGCTATAATAAGTATATTCTTTGCCATCAACATTTAATACTCTACGACAATTAAAGCTATCAATTTGAGTCATGACTGTCCACCCTCATACTATAACCACCCAATTTCCAGGAATGAACAACACAAACTACGAGTCAAGGTCGCAGCTTGAGCGCAGACGCAATTACCTCCGCCATCCATTTCCCCTCCACCCTCTAGGCATAATGCGGAAATCAGCGCCAGAAACCATTTTACACCAGATATTGATGTAAGGTATCCCTTATAGAACTATTTCTAGAACTATTCTAGGTACAATTGCATAAAAAATGTGTTTTTTATTCTATAATGCAATAAAGAATATGAAAATAAAAACAAAATAGGCAATCACATGGTGTTATCAGGCAAAGATTTAGCCGCTTACAGAAACGAGGAAATTCTGTTTAAAGGTCTTTCTTTTTGTTTATTTTCACAGCAACTTATGACAATCACCGGTCCTAATGGTATCGGAAAGTCTACATTACTCCGAATCATTGTCGGTCTTCTTGAAGCTGCTGAAGGTCATATAATACTTAAAGACCATGATCAAATATACCCTGTTGCAACTGCGTGTCATTATCTTGGTCCTCAAAATGCTATGAAACCTCTCTTATCTGTCATTGATAATTTGCAATTTTGGGCAGATTTTTACGGTCAACATTTACGTTTTGCGCATGAAGCTCTTGCCGATATTGGTCTTTCTAACCTTGAACATTTACCCTTTAACGCTCTATCAACTGGACAACAAAGACGCGTAGCTATTGCTCGCCTTTTGCTCTCCTATCGTCCTCTTTGGATTTTAGATGAACCAATATCTGGGCTTGATAACCATGCCCAAAAACTCCTTGCCCGTATTTTCCAACGTCATCTCAATCAAGGTGGTATGATTATCGCTGCAACTCATAATTCCATAGGCATTCCAGAAAACCATAACATCGCTCTGGAAAAATTTTTACCTCTCTAGGAGAGAATAAAATGAAAGCACTGTTCTGGCGTGATCTTAAACTATTATTAGCGCTACAAGCCACTTCACTAACAGGATTATTGTTTTTTATCGCTGTTGTTGTCATAACCCCCTTTGCCATTGGACCAGATCCCAAAATTCTTGCACAAATAGGACCAGGTATATTGTGGTTTGGAGCCCTTCTTGCAGGACTCCTCAATCTGAACAAACTTTTCCAAATCGATCGTGATGATGGTAATCTCGACCAATTTATCCTTTCAGGAAAAAGACAAAGTTTTACACTAATTATCTTTACAAAATGTCTTGCCCATTGGGTAGGAACAATGCTTCCTCTTATTTTTGCCACACCTATTTTAGCCCTCATGCTCCATTTAGATATAACAATAACTTTTACAACAATACTTACCCTTTTATGCGGAACACCAGCTATTATTTTTATTGGTGCTATAGGCGCTGCACTCGCAACCTCATTGTTGCACAGTACTTTGCTTATTTTTATCATTATCTTGCCGTGGATCATTCCAATTATGATTTTTGGTGTTTCCGCTGCTACAGCCCCAATAAACCCAAATACCTCTTTTCTCACTTCTCTAGCTCTTCTCAGCGCTTTTTCACTTCTTTTGAGTCTCTTTAGCTCTTTTGTTGCTGCGATAACGCTTAAACTTTTATCAGAATAATAAAAGATGATTGCCGCATAGCAAAACTCTGCCTATTATGAATTTTATGAATAAACTATCTCGTACATATAAAATCAGGTTACTCCCTGCAAGTTTCACCCTTTTCATGAAAATAAGCAGAGTCGTCTTACCTTGGTTGACCGGCATAACATTGTGTTTCCTTATCTTAGGGCTTATTCTAGTGATGCATTCCCCTGATGACTATCAACAAGGCATTACTGTTAAGATTATGTACCTTCATGTACCCTTTGCGTGGTTGTCTACATTCTGCTATGTAACGATGAGTGCAGCGGCATTAGGAAATCTGATTTGGAAATATCATCTTGCTGATGTAGCACTTAAATGTGGAGCGCCTATTGGGGCAATTTTTACCGCCTTGGCTCTCATGACAGGAGCGCTTTGGGGGCGACCTACATGGGGAACATGGTGGGTCTGGGATGCACGATTAACATCAGTTTTAATTCTGCTTTTTATCTATCTCTCCATTATCCTGCTTGGGCGTGCTTTTGACAACCAAGTAAAAGCCGCTCGCGCTACTGCAATTCTTACACTTGTTGGATTTGTTAATATCCCTGTTATTAAATTTTCCGTTAATTGGTGGAATACATTGCATCAACCAGCATCATTGTTACGTGCTGGAGGATCAACAATCGACAATGCTATGTTATGGCCCCTTATAACAATGCTCTTTTGTTTTATCTTTATGTTTATTGCTCTTTATTTGATGGCTATGCGAAATGAAATCAATAGTCATTATATCCGAATACTTCAGATTAAAAAATCCCGTCGTGTACAACAACAGGACGCTTCATCATGCTCGACCTAAATGGCATCCATAGCGGACTTTTAGGAAATCTATCTCAGAAAATTGATTTTTTCCTGAGCACCCTTAAACACGAGCAAATTGTTGTTTTAAGCTATGTGCTTTCTGCAATATCCCTCTTATGTCTTATTGGATATATTCTTTGCAAAGCCCTATACCAAAAAAAAATTCTCCAACAGCTAAACAAAAAAGAGCTGTCACAAAAAGAAAAGTATAATGAAAAACATCCCTCCAAAACTTAAAAAAAATATATCTTTGCCTGTTCTACTTGTTTTTTTTGGACCATTTGTGCTTTTTCTTCTTCTCATGGTGTTTTTTTTCAACTTTATGGATAAAAAACACCTTCAAGATTCTTCTCTTCTCCCAAACGCATTGGCTGAAAAACCTGCTCCCAATATTCATCTTCCTCTTCTTGATAAAGAAAGTTATCTCAATTCAAAACAGTTTAAAGGACGTGTCACATTGGTCAATTTTTGGGGCTCTTGGTGTTTGCCCTGTCGCGAAGAGCATCCTATTCTTATGCAAATTGCACAAGATAAACGTTTTGATCTGATTGGTATTAATTATAAAGATAATAAAACAAACGCCCTGCGCTTTTTAAACAGTTTTGGTAATCCTTTTAAATTTATTGGCTTTGATATTTCAGGATATACAGCCATTGATTGGGGAATATATGGACCCCCAGAAACCTTTCTCTTGAATAAAGAGAGCATCATTATTGCCAAACATGTTGGTCCCTTAACATGGCAAATTTATCAAAAAAAAAATTCTACCAAAAATTGAACAAGTGATTATGATAGAAGAAAAATAATGCAGGTTTGTAAAAACATAACGTTTTATCATGCTATGTATGCTATTTTATTTATACGGCCACTTATTCTTCTTGGAAAGATTTGACAAGAGTATTATCATTGTTGATTCAAAAACATGTGTAAAGAAATATCTGTAGAACAAACTTCCAAAATATGACAAAAATTTTAAGTAGTTTTCATTTTTCTTTAGCGATTAAATATCTGTTTGGGAGCTTTATTTTTGATTATTTGGACAAAACAATATTGCTATAGAACCATCGTTAGCTTAGTGACAGCAACCGACTATTGTTTTCAAAATCATATAGTATTTTTTCTCCGCTTTTTTATCTGAAATACACATTGTTATGAGGGGACTTCACCACTATTCTCATCTTTATAAAATAATAAATCTGCTCTTTTGCAGCGTCATTTTTATATTTATTCCCATTACACTTATCTGTTCGTAATAGACTCCATAAAGTCTATATTGAATCTATACATTCTTATTCTCTCGATAATTTCCCTTATGATTATAACTAAGAAGCTTTATTGAGTCTTAATAAGATAAATTCGAGTAAGAAAATATGACTACAATCAAAAAGTCTCATTTAACAGAGAAGATAAGTTATGAGTGCATAATCAATTTATCAATGAACATTATAAAAGAACTCATTGTAAGAAATAAACTTTTGAGATGTAAAAAGTACAAAAGAAGCTTTTTCGAGAGGAGAAAATATATTTTACAGAGAACTCTTTTTTAAGCACTCTATGACGTAATTACTGATCTCAACAGAACGATCACTCGTATACATTAAAAAAACTCTAAGACAAGAAATATTCTAGAAGTTCATATGAGATTATGCGTAAACTTTTATGACGCAAATAAAATAGGCTTTTGTTGCAATCATCATTTTTTATGAAAAATATTTGATTATGTTTTTTCTTCTAAAAATTCTTGCGGTGTAAAACAATATGTTTTTGAGCAAAATTCACATGTGACTGAAATATATTTATTTTTAACCATTTTATTGCGTTCATCAATAGAAAAGCCTTCTAGGATTCCTTTAATTTTTTCGTGTGAACAAGAACATTGATCGACAAGAGAAAAAGGGTTAAAAACTCTAATACCTTGTTCATGAAAAAGACGGAACAAGAGCTGTTTACTATCGACTTGGGGATCTGTTAATTCTGAACTTTCAATCGTTGCCATGAGTATTTTAGCTTCCTGCCATTGGTTATCCAATTGGGTATGAGTTTTCGTTTCTTCTCGCTTTTGATGAGGGGCATCTATTTTATGATGAGACGATTCTTGGGGTAAAAGTTGGATCAAAATACCTCCAGCTCGCCAGCTTTTCTGCTGTTTTCCTTGTTGGTCACGATTAATTAATATAGCAACAGCCAGACGGATATCGGTAGGAATTTGTTCTGATTGATCAAAATAAATACGAGAAGCTTCTTGTAAATTTGATCCATCTAATGCAACTATCCCTTGATAGGGTTGCATATGGGGACCTTGATCAATTGTGAAAGCTAAAGTGCCTTTTCCTAAAAGTGTTTCTGAAGAGGTTTGACCATTGTTTATGGCTTGTTTAAGCTGTTCTTTATCAAAACGAGCGTATCCACGTAAACTGGAAGGAGGCAAAAAATCGCACACCAACATATTAACTGGTCCATCGGAATGAGTTTGTAAAATAAATTTTCCCGTAAGTTTTAGAGAAGTTCCAAGCAGAACCGTTAAAAGTAAAGCTTCTGCTAGAAGATAAGAAACCGGTTCAGGGTATTGATGTCTTGTGAGAATAGAATTTAAAGTTTCCCCAAGTTGTACGGTCCGTCCACGGATATCAAGTTCTTCAACTTGAAAGGGAATAACACTATCATCTTCATGCAAGAAGTTGTTGTTGAGAGAGGCTTCATCTTTAGCTTGTTCACTCATAGCTTTGCCTTTTTTATATAATTTATTGTAGGGAGGCTATTGTGGAGAGAAAAACGCATCTTGTAAACACCAAGAAAGAATTGCTTTTTGAGCATGAAGACGATTTTCAGCCTCATCGAAAACAACGGAGTGCGGTCCATCAATCACAGAATCAACCACTTCTTCACCACGATGAGCAGGAAGACAATGCATAAAAAGAGCATCAGATTTTGCTAATTTCATGAGAGATTCATTGACTTGATAAGGCTGAAAAATAGAATGACTGCGAGCACGAAATTCTTGTCCCATGGAGACCCATGTATCGGTCATAATACAATCAGCATCTTGAGCCGCTTTTTGGGGATCATGGGTTAGTGTAAGATGCGCTCCTCGTTCACGTGCCCAATGTATAAATTTCTCCTGTGGTTCACTGCCCTTTGGAGTAGCAATACGCAAATGAAAATCAAAAAGAGCTGCGGCTTCAATTAAGGAATGGAGCACATTATTACCATCCCCCATCCACGCAAATATTTTGCCAGCAATTGGCCCTCTATGTTCCTCATAGGTTAAGATATCTGCTAGAATTTGGCAAGGATGTGTATCATCTGTAAGAGCATTAATGACAGGAATTTGTGCATATTGTGCCAATTCGAGCATACGTTGGTGTTTCGTTGTTCGTAATATCACTATATCCACAAAACGGGATAAAACGCGCGCCGTATCAGCTATGGTTTCACTATGACCAAGTTGCATCTCTGAACCCGTGAGCATGATTGTATCTCCGCCAAGCTGGCGCATACTGATATCGAATGAAATACGGGTTCGTGTGGATGGTTTTTCAAAAATCATCGCAAGTGTTTTACCTATAAAAGGTTTTGAATCTTTTCCTGCTTTAAAAGATGCTTTAAGGATCTTTGCATAATCGATCAGTGCACGTGCTATTGCTGGCGTTAAAATGGATAAGTCCGTGAAATGACGAAGAGCATTTGTCATGTGTGTGATATTTGTCTTTCTTTGTTTACTTGCGAAAGATAAGCTATTGCTTTTTCAATACGATGTAAACTTTCATCTATTTCTTCTTCCCTAATGATAAGAGGAGGCAATAAGCGCACAACGTTGTTGTTGGCTGCAACGCTTAAGAGATATTCATTTTCCAAAGCATTAACGACAAGATTTGAAGGTACAATACACTGAATACCCAACATAAGCCCCATCCCCTGAACTGCGCAGATAATATCAGGATAGATATTGAGAATGTACAAAAGTCCACTTTTTAGTTTATCCCCCATACGCTGAACATGGTTGAGAAAACTTGGCTCTAACAAAATATCAAGAACACTATTTCCTACAGCCATTCCAAGAAGATTTCCTCCAAAGGTTGAACCATGGGTCCCAAGTGTCATGCTTTTTGCAACTTTATCCGTTGCAAGGCAAGCACCTAATGGAAATCCTCCTCCTAATCCTTTTGCGAGGGTAAGAATATCAGGCGTGATATCACTCCATTCATAAGCAAAAAGCTTTCCTGTTCGTCCTATACCCGTTTGGACTTCATCTAAAATCAATAACAGACCATTATCATCGCATATTTTGCGCAAAAATCTTAAATATTCATGAGGGACCGTTCGTATTCCTCCTTCTCCTTGAATAGGTTCAATAAGAATAGCGGCGGTATTTTTATTAATAGCGTTACGCAAAGCGACTTCATCACAAAAAGGTACTTGAATAAATCCACCAGCTTTAGGTCCAAAGCCTTCAAGATATTTTTCATACCCAGTCGCAGCAAGTGCAGCAAGTGTACGTCCATGAAATGCCCCTTCAAAAGTAATTATTTCAATGCGTTCTGAATGACCAGCAGCATAGTAATAATGGCGTGCAGTTTTGAATGCGCACTCCAATGCTTCAGTACCTGAATTGCAGAAAAAAACCTTATCCGCAAAACTATTTGCACAAAGCCGCGTGGCAAAAGATGCTTGTTCAGGAGATTGAAAAATATTAGAAACATGCCAAAGTTTTTCAGCTTGTATTTTGAGCGTATCAACTAATTTTGGATGTGAATACCCTAATGCGTTAACAGCAATACCAGATGTGAAATCAAGATAATGTTCTCCTTTATCGGAAATAAGCCATACACCATGCCCTTGTTCAAAATGCAAATTTCGTCGTGCGAAGCATTCATAAAGTGGTTGTATAGAGACGACATCCATCATAATTCCCTTTATATTTTAGTCTTTTCAATATATATACAAAGCAACACTACAAATAAAACAGCATGGTATATTTCGTTACGGTGCTTTCAACATTTCATTACGATTAGTGATTACACCTATGGAATAGATCATTACACCAATTGAAAAAAAGTCAATGAGGGTTCTACAAATAAGCATTTTGGGAAAAAGCCTTAAACAAAAGTGAAAGTTTAACCTATGATTGATTTGCAAGTTGGGGAAAACATTCTAAATAAACTCTTCAAGAGGTAAAGACTCTTGTCATAGAGTGAGTGCATATTGTAATTTACAATATAATAAGCAAGATGATGTGTTTTGATTTGTAAATCCACAGGTTGGATGATTTTTTTATGCTCACGTAGAGTGTAAAGTTCTTTCATTCAGCGTAATGAAACATTATTTAAACATTTGAAGATGCAACGGGGGAGAGCATCTTAGTGACGTAATCGGAATGGAGTGCTGGTATGGGTTGGACATGTGAACGCGTTGAGCTTCTTAAAAAGCTTTGGAGTGAAGGGTTAAGCGCAAGTCAAATTGCTGCTCAATTAGGTGGGGTCAGCAGAAACGCAGTCATCGGCAAAGTACACCGATTAAAGTTGCCAGGACGCGGTAAAACAGCACAAGGAAGTGCGCGTACGCAAAAAACCCCCGTGGGAAGCAGCCCATCATCTCCACGTGTGCGTCGCAACACATCCACGGTATCGCCAATGAACACATCATCTGTAAGTATTGAAGAAACAGCTTTAAAGACAGAATTTGTAGCGGAAGATATAAAAGAAGTTGATATGTCCACAAAATCCAATGTGGTTGTGCCTATATCACGTCAACTTAATCTTTTACAATTGAGTGAAAATACATGTAGATGGCCGGTTGGCGATCCATTATCAGCAGATTTTCATTTTTGTGGTGCAGATTCTGATGAAAATAGCCCCTATTGTGCCTTTCATGCTAAGCTAGCATTTCAACCAATATCTGAAAGACGTCGGATAAGAGTGTAATATCCTCGATTGAATCTCATATTCTACACCTTCTGCGCTTCGTTATGAAATTTTAATTATCGAATTATTATGAGAAAGAAATTTAATAGAGCTTTTAATGAGTGAAAAATTTTCTTCATGAAACTATTCAACGAAATTGTATCTTTTGTGCTGTTGCACAATTATGTGTTGTAAAGTTATATTCCTGCTTATTTCCAAGATTCTCTTTAATTTAGTTGTACTACTTTTAACACTATCCATAGCAATATCTTTTGAATAAGACAATTTCTCATGTTTTTATTCTTCGTGTATTTAATAGAGTAATGCTGTGGTTTATAAAAACAATTTATCGCGTTGCACCCTAAATGAGATCCATCAATATCTCTTTCATTTCAAGCCTTCTTATATTAAATCAATCAAAATCTTTCGTTTGGGCGTCACGAATGAAATGAGAACTGGGGAGAGTAAAAACACTTAAAGAAAAGCATGCCTTCTACAAATGCTTTCAAGTGCCAAGGGCTTCAAGAGTTGTTGCAACATTGGGAGCTAGCAAAGTGTGTGATGATGCCAGCTTGCTCTTTTATTAAGCATAAAGATAGGAGTCTTAATGGATTTATCGTTATACCCTTCACGGATGCCGTCGCAATATAGGCTTGGGTGCGTTGAGAAATGTTTCTTTAAAAAAAGCCTGCGCATATATGCAATCCAATCTCATTCTGTTTTGCGTGAGGGATGTGCCCCATTAAAGAATGCGATAAACAAAAGCGTGAAGCAATACGTAGAATGTAAAATGATATATTTATAATTTTTTATAAAAAATTATAAATAAGGGGATATTGTATTCAAGGCTCTTACGAAATATACGAAAACTATGAATTATTACGTATAAATAAATATTAAACTTAGAACGACCACAATAACATCACTTTCCTTTTCCCGACACGAAACGGCGCAACCAAACATAAAGTGCACCTTCTCCGCCATGCTGACGCGCTGCTTGCTCAAACGCATGGACATAATATCGAAAAGCTGGTGTTGATAACCAATACGGAACAAATCTATACAAAGCTCCATCGCTCCCAACAGATCGTCCTTTTCCTGTAATCACAAGGACATAACGCAATCCTCTCTGCTGAGAGGATTGTAGAAATTTTTTTAAGAAAAAATAAGCTTCTTCCTGCATATAACCGTGGAGATCAAGGCGCGCCTCAAGAGGATAACGACCTTGGGAAATTTTACGATGTGCAACATGATCAAAGAAATGAATCTTTTGTACTTGTGTAACTGCCCTCTTTTCTTTTTTAATAAATGTCGAGGATTGTTGATTTTCCTGAGACAATGAGGAGATTTGAGTTACAGGCTGTTTTTTATCATTAATATTTGCAATAGTTTCTGAAGCAGAAGAGAGCATCTTACCGTGAAGCGGTGTTATCGTACGACAAACCATATCCCATAAAAGGCGATCCTGTGAAGCCAATAAATCTCTTTTTTGTCTCCATTTACTTGAGGACATTTTAATTTCTCATAAATCATTGAATACTTATGGAAGAAAAACAAAAAGTATTTTAATTTTCATTTTCTGTAGCAAAAAGCTTCCAGTTTGGATCTGACGATAAACTATTGCGAACGAAAGTCCAAATATCCCTGATTTCTACAATAGCATCAGGATCACCGTCTATACGCTCACCCTGTTCATTATAAGTAACAGAAATCATCTCACTGACAATACGTATCGTTAAAAGTTCATCCTTTTCTTGTATTGCCGCCGCAACAAATTCGATCTTATTAATTCCAACAAAAGTGAACTCTATTCTCTCTTTATTTTTTTCTCGTTGCTCAATAGCCGTACAAAAGCTCTCAAAAACATCCTGACAAAGCAAGCTTTTAAGTTGATTGCGATCACCTTTGGCAAAAGCTGTTACAATCATTTCATAAGCAATTTGTGCACCTTTTATAAAAAATTGAGGAGAAAATTGAGGATCAATTTTATGCAATTCCCGCAAATTTTTATTCAAAATACTCCCCTCCGGTGAAATTTTATCAATTTCACTAAAGTCGTCTTTTTGTGAATTTTTCTGATGAGGGAACGAAACAATATTATCAGCCGTTTCTGCTTCAACCTGTTTTTTAGAACGACGCGAATAAGGATCAAAGGGGGGCTTTTCAAACCCAATTCGTTTCCCTAATACATTACGGAGTTGCACAAAAATAACAACCATAACAACAAGAGCTATGACAAGTATAACGTCAAATTCCATGGGCGCTATCAATCTCCAAAGCTTAAATCTCTAATAAACATTGCAGTCAATACCATTTATCAATAAATATGTAAAATAAGGAATCTTATCATTCAAATATTTTTATAGATTTTATATTAAATGGAGTGCTCTTAAGAATTTCTCCCCACCTCATTCAGAAGGAAATTTGCATGTGATAAAACTTTATTCTACAAATCCTCGTTTTTTTGTTGTTATCTTTCTTTGCATTCTTTTAATCGAGATCGCTGGTTTTATCTTTGTTGGTCAAGAAATTGGTATTTTGGCAACTTTGAGTTTGGTTATTCTCACAACCATAGTTGGGGTTGTTTTATTGCGAGTTCAAGGGTTTAGCCTTTTAAAAAACATACAAACTGAACTTATCCAAGGACGCACATTAGAGAATAATATTATTAATGATGTTTTCATTATGTTTAGTGCAATTTTACTTATTCTTCCTGGCTTTGTAAGTGATCTCTTGGGAATATTACTTCTTATTAAACCAATTCGCTCTGTTGTTTGGCATTTCTTTACATCATTACAAAACAAAATGAATCTCAATACTAAAAGAAAAAATGATGCTGAAAAAATAATTGATCTTAATGCAGAAGATTACACAACTTATGATACGACAGAATCTCCATGGCGCAAAAATGATGATAACCATTGAAATGCCTAAAAAATCTGTAACAAACTAAAAAAATATTCAAGATAAAGAGCGCATTTCTTGCAACCTTTTACAAGGCGTGATAACCAATTTTGTCTTTAGATCTAAAATAAATATACATATTATAATGAGAGAGGTTCGTCGTATGGCCGAAGATGAAATGAATAACAGTGGTGGAGAGCCGGTTTTTGCTGTATTAACTCAGTATTTAAAAGATTTATCATTCGAAAACCCAGGTGCTCCTCGTTCATTGCGTACACGTGAAAAATCACCACAAATTGATATCAATATTAACGTCAATGCTAACCCAATTGGTGATGACAATTACGATGTCGTTTTGTCTCTCTCCGTCAAAGCCAATGATAATACTGAAACCTTGTTTCATGTAGAACTGATTTACGGTGGTGTTTTCCACCTTGAAAACATTCCACAAGAACATGTTATGCCATTGGTCTTTATTGAATGTCCCCGTCTTTTATTTCCATTTGCCCGCCAAATTATATCTGATGCTACTCAAAATGGTGGTTTTCCACCTTTATGGATTGATCCTATTGATTTTGCAGCCCTCTTCCAAAAGCGTCTCGCTGAAGAACAAAAAGACAATCAAATACAGCCCTCTTAAAAAATTTATTCTTTTGCTATCATAAAGCCCCTTGATATATTATTAGTATATTAGGGGCTTTTTTCCTTTAGACGACTTTTGCGGCATGATAAGCCGCAAGCATTGCGATATTGACAACATCTGTATCGTTTCCACTAAACGGTACAATTTGGACAGATTTTTCCAATCCAATTAAAATAGGACCAATGATGGTTGCTCCACCAAGTTCTTGTAACATTTTGCTTGCAATGGAAGACGCGTGATATCCAGGCATAACCAAAATGTTAGCGGGCTCTGTTAATCCCATAAATGGATATTGCTGCATCAATTTGGAATTGAGTGCTACATCGGCGCTCATTTCTCCGTCAAACTCAAAATCAACCTTGCGTTCATGCAAAATATTAATCGCATCCTGAATTTGCTGTGTGATTTGCCCTTTCATATAACCAAACGTAGAAAATGCTAAAAATGCTACCCGTGGTTGATATCCAAATCCACGTACAAATGAAGCGGTTTGTTCCGCTATATCCGCAAGTTCTTCAGCATTAGGATTTTCATAAACAGCTGTATCCGTAATAAACACAGTTCGTCCTCGGCAAATGGCCATTGAGATACCAATCAATCGTTCTTTTGGTTTTTCATCAATTGCACGACGTATGTCGATCAGCGCTGTTTCATAATTGCGTGTCACCCCTGTAACCATTGCATCAGCATCTCCTAGTGCCACCATACACGCAGCAAAATAATTGCGATCATTATTGATACGACGATGACAATCACGCAACAGCCAACCTTGACGCTGCATCTTTTTATAAAGATAATTCGCATAAGCATCTGTACGGCAAGAAAGCTTAGCATTCATAATAGAAATACCTTCACGCTCCAGATCAATTCCAGCAATAACAGCTGTTTCTCTTACTTGCTCTTCACGACCAACCAAAATCGCTTGTCCTAATTTTTGATGAACATAGGAAACGGCTGCCCGCATAACTTGCTCTTCTTCACCTTCTGCAAAGACAATTTGTTTTGGTGCTTGACGAACATGGTTATAAACCCCACGCATCATCGAGGAAGTAGGATCACGTCTCGCATTCAAATCGCGCTCATAGGCCTCTAAATCATCTATGTTCTTTTGCGCAACACCGCTTTCCATTGCTGCTTTTGCTACCGCTATTGAAACAACCGTAAATAAACGCGGATCAAAAGGAACAGGGATGATATAGTTAGGACCAAACTTTAATCGCTTTCCATGATAAGCTTCTGCAACGCTGTCAGGCACTTCTTCATGTGCTAAATTAGCAAGAGCCTTTGCCGCAGCAATCTTCATGTCTTCATTAATAACTCTTGCACGCACATCAAGCGCACCACGAAATATATAAGGAAAACAAAGAACATTATTAATCTGATTTGGATAATCGGAACGTCCTGTTGCGACAATGGCATCATGACGCACTTGCATAACCTCTTCCGGCGTAATTTCTGGATCGGGATTAGCCATAGCAAAAATGATCGGCTGGGGTGCCATGGATCTTACCATTTCAGGAGTAAGAGCACCTTTAGCAGAAACCCCAAAAAATATATCTGCACCTTCCATTGCTTCCATAAGCGTACGTTTATCTGTTTGAATAGCATGCGCAGATTTCCACTGATTCATTCCCTCTTTGCGGCCTTCATAGACCACACCCTTTGTGTCACATAATATGATATTTTCGGAACGAAAGCCCATCGCTTTAATCAATTCAATACAAGCAATCCCTGCAGAACCAGCACCATTACAGACTAACCGCGTATTTTGCATATCGCGCCCTGTTAAAGTCAAAGCATTGAGAACACCCGCAGCAACAATAATCGCTGTACCGTGTTGATCATCGTGAAAAACAGGTATATTCATCATCTCGCGTAGGCGGCTTTCAATCATAAAGCACTCTGGCGCCTTAATGTCTTCAAGATTAATTCCACCAAAAGAAGGTTCTAAATGGCGCACCAAATTGATAAAATTTTCTGTATCGTTTATATCAATTTCTAAATCAATGGAATCAATATCCGCAAAACGCTTAAACAACACTGCTTTGCCTTCCATGACCGGCTTAGAGGCAAGTGCCCCTAAGTTGCCTAACCCTAAAATAGCGGTTCCATTTGAAATAACAGCAACAAGATTACCTTTTGCTGTATAATCATAAGCTAGCGCTGGATTTTGAGCAATTGCCTTAACTGGAACTGCAACACCTGGTGAATAAGCAAGTGCTAAATCATGCTGTGTTGCCATAGACTTTGTTGCAATAATCTCAAGCTTTCCTGGTCGACCACGACTATGAAAATCTAGAGCTTCTCTTTCGCTCGCACTGTAAACAGTTTGAGACATTTTCTGATCCTGCTCGCTCTTTTTCATCTCACTTTATTTTCTCCAAAAACAGTGTAAATTTTGCTTGATAATGCGTATAGTCATTAAATTTGATTCATATATTAGAAATCGCTATTCTTGCCTTAGCAAATCTGATGATGCGTTGCAATTTAGAGATAAATAGATATTGAAGTAAACAAAAAAGAGTAAAAACTTCACTTAAAGGAAACAGGCCTCGTACAAATGGATAAAAAAAACAATCATAAAAATAATTTAATTCCACAGCCTTCTTCCCCATCTGCTTCCTCTCAAGAACGTCTTACACCTATGATGGAGCAGTACATAGAAATCAAAGCCGTCCATCATGATTCCCTTCTCTTTTACCGAATGGGGGATTTTTATGAATTATTTTTTAATGATGCGATTGAAGCTGCTCAGGCTTTAGGAATCACACTCACAGCACGCGGAAAACATTTAGGACAAGATATTCCTATGTGTGGTGTTCCCGTTCATGCTGCAGATGATTATTTACAAAAACTGATTGCTTGTGGTTACCGCGTTGCTGTTTGTGAACAAATAGAAGATCCTGCTGAAGCAAAAAAACGTGGCTCAAAATCTGTTGTTCGGCGTGATGTTGTTCGTCTTGTAACACCTGGAACAATAACAGAAGAAAAACTTCTTGATCCAACACGCGCAAATTATTTGATGACACTTTCCCGTATAAAAACCAGTGATGGAGAGGAATTTGCTCTTTCTTGGATTGATATCTCAACAGGCATATTTCGTGTAACAGAAAGCCGCCAAGAAAAACTTTTGGCAGATATTATGCGTGTGGATCCACAAGAAATCATTGTTTCTGATTCATTTTTTCATGATAAATCTCATAAGTCACTTTTTAGTGTTCTTGATCGTATCGTTTCACCTCAACCTGCTTGTCTCTTTGATGCACTCACCGCTGAACGCGATATTTGCAATTATTTTAAACTCTCAACTCTTGAAGGCGTTGCCGATTATTCACGCTGTGAACTCTCTGCAATTGTAGCTGCTATTCGTTATATCGAAAAAACACAAATCACGCATCGCCCTCCCCTCATGCAGCCTGAGCGCCAAAATGAAAGTGCAACTCTTTTTATTGATGCTGCAACCAGACTAAGCCTTGAACTTATTCGAACGACATCAGGTCAACGGGATGGAAGTTTATTAAAAGCTATTGATCGCACTGTAACAGGAGGAGGATCACGCCTTCTTATTGACCGCCTTATTGCTCCCCTCACAACTCCTTCAGCTATTGATACGCGTTTGGATTCTATCGATTTTTTTCTACATAATCCTTCTCTTGCGGAAGCGATAAAACTTATTTTAAAGGGGGGACCAGATATGCCCCGCGCCGTTTCACGTTTGGCTCTTGGACGAGGAGGTCCCCGTGATATGGCGACAATCCAGCGCGGCTTTGAAATCATTCGTGAATTGCATCAACTTCTTGATAATGAGCTTCTGCCTCAAGAAATAAGTGATGTACAACAGGTGTTCTCAAACTTACCCACAGCGTTGTACTTTCATTTAGAACAAACATTAGCTGATGATCTCCCACTCCTTAAACGTGATGGTGGTTTTATTCGTTCAAATTATCATAAAGAGCTCGATGAAATGCGTGCTTTACGTGATGAATCGCGCCGTGTCATTGCTGAACTTCAAGCGCAATATGCCAAAGAAACAGATATTAAGACTCTTAAAATAAAGCATAATAATATTCTAGGTTATTTCATTGAAGTAACCAGTACACAAGCATCTGCCCTTACAAATAATCCACAAGCTAAAGCACATTTTATTCATCGGCAAACAATGGCAAACGCTATGCGTTTTACGACAACAGAGCTTGCTGACCTTGAAAGCCGTATTGCCCATGCTGCCAATCACGCATTGACACTTGAACTAGAGATTTTTGATATTCTCGTTCAGGAAATTACCGAACAAGTTGATTTTATTCGTAAAGCCTCTGAAGCACTTGCTATTTTAGATGTCTCTGTCGCCTTAGCATATCTTGCTGAAGAACAAGGCTATTGCCGACCTAAAATTGATCTTTCACTTACCTTTCATATCACAGCAGGACGCCATCCTGTCGTCGAGCAAGCACTCCGCAAACAAGCAGCAGAACCTTTTATTGCCAATAATTGTGATCTCTCTGTGCAAGAAAATCAGCAATATGCAGCAATCTGGCTGTTGACAGGGCCTAATATGGGAGGAAAATCAACTTTTTTGCGGCAAAATGCTCTCATTGCTATTATGGCGCAAATGGGGTCCTTCGTTCCAGCGACTTCAGCACATATTGGTGTCGTTGATCGCCTGTTTAGTCGTGTCGGGGCTTCCGATGATCTTGCACGGGGGCGCTCAACCTTTATGATGGAAATGGTTGAAACAGCAACGATTCTCAATCATGCTAGCCACCATTCCCTTGTTATTCTTGATGAAATAGGGCGTGGGACATCAACTTTTGATGGACTTTCTATTGCTTGGGCTGCCGTTGAATATCTCCATGAGGTTAACCATTGTCGTGCTATTCTCGCTACCCATTTTCATGAAATGACCGCACTTACCGAAAAACTTGACAGACTGCATAATGTAACCATGAAAGTCAAAAATTGGGATGGTGATGTAGTTTTTCTTCATGAGGTCACACCAGGAGCTGCTGACCGTTCCTATGGTGTACAAGTCGCAAAGCTTGCTGGACTTCCCCCAGCCGTTATTACACGAGCAACAGATGTACTCCATCAATTAGAACAAGGTGAAATGGCTGGAAAAGGACCTAAACTCATTGATGATTTACCACTCTTTTCTCTTAAAGCAACATCTCCCGTCAATGAAGCAAGAAACAAACATTGTGTACTTCACGAAGCTTTAAAAAATATCCATCCCGATGAACTCTCCCCTAAACAAGCTTTAGAAGCAATTTACCACCTCAAACAGCTTGAAAAGAGTAACCCTTTATAGAAAACGGATGTTATTTTTTATTAAAAAGCTTTCTTAATAGGAGATAAAGTATCCCTTTTTGATATGCCACAGCACAAACTGTTGTTTACCGTATTCCCATCTCTTTTCTACACAATATATTTTGATAAGTGTAATGCATATAGAGGCAAAATCCTATGCATTATATTTCATATTTCCTTAGATCAACATTGGCCCGTATACAAAAAATTGGTCAATATCGACTATTTTTACAAGATAGTCGTTTTTTGCAAAGATTGTCATGAAATCTCCTCCACCTTGCAAATACGCAACATTTAATGAATTATGCTTTTTCACAATCAATATTATTGTTATCATAGCAACAGTTTTAGTTTAAAGCTGTCGGTGTTGGGATGCCTCCCCATTTTTCATAATAAATTCATGGATAATGGATCTCGCATTTTCTTCACATTTTAAGTTATAAAGAGCTCTTTTACTGTTTTCATATGAAACATATAATCAGATATATCACAGCAGTACTTTATTTTCATAAACATCTTTGAACTCCTTCCCGCACCTCAAAGGATAAGGATTTTCATTCGAATCAAGTCTGCAAACAGTCCAGATTCTAAGGGATTTACCTTGACTTCCTAGTCATGTAATTCACTTAAACTCAAAGTTTGATAAACAAGTCTAAGAATATTCACCACACACTAAATATATTAAGTAGGATGCCGTATATCACAGCTCTAAATGACAGTGTTTTTACGGTACAACAAGATAATGCCACCAGTACAATAAATATCTTTCATAAATATAAGAACAGGAAATCGTAATTTCGTATAAAATTGAAATATGATATGAAACGTAATCATACCATATCTATCTTTATCTGTCTTACATAGCTGCTAAAATAAGCAATCCGCAGCAGCTTTTAGTTGTATTGATAGCTTTTTAATCATACTGATCATGACTCGAAATATTCTGATAAGCTCATAAAATAATTAGCTTAGAATATCGTGTAAAAGATGCAAAAAATCAGAATACTATCTCTCTTTTATAAGACGCGTCATTCATCTCATCAAATATTACGTACTGCACCCTTTGCAGCAGATGTGGTCATCGCTGCATAGGCTTTGAGAGCCTTTGAAACTTTACGCTGACGCTTCTCTATCGGTTGCCAAGCACCTTTTCCTTTTGCTTCCATCTTAGCACGGCGCTGCTTCATCTCAACGTCATCCACCAACATATGAATTTTACGATTTGGAATATCAATTTCTATGATATCCCCCTCCTCCACCAACGCAATTTCTCCTCCTTCAGCAGCTTCTGGTGAAATATGTCCTATCGAGAGCCCTGAACTTCCCCCTGAAAAACGTCCATCCGTAACAAGTGCACAAACCTTGCCCAATCCTTTAGATTTGAGATAACTTGTTGGATAAAGCATTTCTTGCATTCCAGGTCCACCACGTGGACCTTCATAACGGATTAAAACAATTTCACCTATTTTAATCTTATCAGTTAATATAGCTGAAACAGCTGAATCTTGGCTTTCAAAAATTCTTGCCGGACCTTTAAAAGTTAAAATTGATTGATCAACGCCTGCTGTTTTTACAATGCAGCCATCTTTTGCAAGATTTCCATAAAGAACTGCCAATCCTCCATCTTGTGAATATGCATGTTCCCTATCGCGAATCACACCTTTTTCACGATCAAGATCAAGGCTCTCATAGCGACAAGATTGGCTAAAAGCTGTCTGTGTTGGAATACCACCAGGAGCAGCACGATAAAATGTACGAACTGTTGGTTCATTAGTTTGTTTCACATCCCAACGGTAAAGAGCTTCTTTCATTGTTTTTGCGTGAACCGTATAAGTTGACGTATCAATGAGTCCCGCCGCATCCAGTTCACCTAAAAGCCCCATAATACCACCAGCGCGATGAACATCTTCCATATGTACATTCGCGACAGCAGGAGCAACCTTACATAAAACAGGAACACGACGTGAAAGATGATCAATATCCGTCATGGTAAAATCCACCTCACCTTCTTGCGCCGCGGCTAAAAGATGCAGTACTGTATTGGTTGATCCCCCCATAGCAATATCAACGGTCATTGCATTTTCAAAAGCCTTGCGTGAAGCAATAGAGCGCGGCAAGACTGTTTCATCATCTTTTTCATAATAACGTTTAACCAATGCAACAATCTGTTTTCCAGCTTCTTCAAAAAGCATTCGTCGATCTGCATGTGTTGCTAACATTGATCCATTTCCGGGAAGAGAAAGCCCCAATGCTTCCGTTAAGCAATTCATAGAATTGGCCGTAAACATTCCTGAACAAGAACCACATGTAGGACAAGCAGCACGCTCCATTTCAGCCACTTCTTCTTCTGAATTTTGTTCTGAAGCTGCTGCAACCATGGCATCGACCAAATCAACCGTTAGATCTTGATCCTTCCATTTAATCTTACCTGCTTCCATAGGACCGCCTGAAACAAAGATTGTCGGAATATTCAACCGTAAAGCAGCCATTAACATACCAGGCGTAATTTTGTCACAATTAGAAATACAGACAAGTGCATCTGCACAATGTGCATTAACCATATACTCTACAGAATCAGCAATGATTTCACGTGAGGGCAACGAATAGAGCATTCCATCGTGCCCCATCGCAATTCCATCATCTACAGCAATGGTATTAAATTCTTTCGCAACACCACCGGCAACTGCTATCTGTTGTGCGACTAATTGCCCAAGATCTTTTAAATGGACATGCCCTGGTACAAATTGTGTAAAAGAATTCGCAATCGCAATAATGGGTTTACCAAAATCAGTATCTTTCATCCCTGTTGCACGCCAAAGTCCGCGGGCTCCTGCCATATTACGCCCGTGGGTCGATATTCTTGAACGGTAAGAAGGCATTATTTTTTTCCCCTCAAATAATTCCATTTTGCTTGTTGTGCTGTAACTTCATTATAAAAACAAGAGCTTTAATATTCAAAAGAGCAAAATACCTTGTACTGAGGCAGTTGAAGCACAAAATTAAAAGCTCTGCATAAACTTTTTTATAAAGCCTTTGTTTTTTTATTACCTGTTAATCAACATCTAATCTTTGTGCAAGTCCACGTTTGAGACAAATATCAAAACGCTTCAGTGTGACATGAACAGTTCCAGATTTTTGTATGCCAGATTTGGTTAGTATATTGCATCTATCTGTTTGCGTAATCTCTGGAATTGGAAAGAATATAAAGAAATCGTGGTAAAAATCTATTATCTCCTTACAATTCAGCTTTACACCTTTCAAACGCATTCATAAAAATATCTTTTAAATAATGATGACGCATTATCTCATCCTTTTGTTTTTACACTCTTCAATAGAGCTACTCCCCCTCAGGAAAAACAAAACACACCAAACAAAATACACTTGTATAGCCTTTATGTACTCATTTTAAAGAGACATCTTTCAATGCACTCGAGCCCATTTCACGATAGCGCCTATGAATGGTATAACAGCCCCCGTGAATAATATAAATCTATAAGGGACATCTTCACACTTATGAAGAAGATAATTGACACCATCATACATTTTTCTCATCCCCAATATTGCGAACATCCTTGGTAATTAAGACAATTAACAAGAGATATTTTTATTCCTTCCTTCAAGCGTTTTTATCTACACGGCTTTCCCTGCGTGTGACATACAAGCAAGTGACTTTAATTGTTTTAATACAAGAGGATCTAAAATGAGAGAACCTTATGATATTCGGGACTCTCATTCCAGTTGTAAAAAATTAATTATGAATATAAACCAATACTTATCTCATTATAACTCACATTACACCCTTTACGAAAAAACAGATAGAATTTACAAAGAGTACAGCGTTTTCTCGTAAGGTAATCTAGTGCAGAGTTACAATTTGTAGTTCATGCTCATTGGCTCCAGCAAGGGCGATAGAACGCTCATCGGATAAAATGATAGGATAACCTGTTTCACCAAAGAGAGCCCATATCGTAATGCCTGGGGTCATCGGTGGAAGATCTGGAAAGTTTTTAGCCAGATCATCTGTACAAACTTTTTTTAAATAGGCAATCTGTCCCGCATCAGAGTAGGATGTGTTCTGAAACGACAAGTTTTGTTTGTGTTCTCCCATTTCACTGTTCCTTTACGCCTTAACTTTTATGACTCACCACTACTGACTTTAATTGGAATCTGTTTTATTTCTTTTTTTAATTTTGGTTGATACAGATTAATTGATAAAAGACCATTTTTCAACTCTGCATTTGTAACATGCATCCCTTCCGCGAGAACAAAGGTTCGCTGGAATTGTCGCGCAGCTATACCGCGATATAAATATTGATGATTTTGGTTGTCTGTTTGTTTACCATGAATAACCAATTGATTATCATCGAGTAAAATATTAAGATGGTTAATCTTAAATCCAGCAACAGCCAAAGTTATCCGGATATGATTTGCATCATCACTTTTATGCAAACGTTCAATATTATAGGCTGGGTAAGCCTCATCAGCTTTACCGATACGTTGCAATATTTTTTCTACGGTTTCAAACCCTAAAAGAAAAGGATTGGAGAAAGGCGTCACATGTGTCATTCATGAGTATCCTCTTTAAAACGGCTTTACTTGACCAAACTCTATAAAAGTGTTCGCTGCACTCCTCTCATATGGCGAGCGTGAATGATAACTTCAAGAGAGAAGATTTAAGAGAGTTCAATGCCTCAAAGTAACATAAAATTATCAAAGGTGCGAAATTTATCTAGTATATTGTATAATAAAGATGAAATTGCGGAAATATTTCGCCGTTTTTCTGTGCAACGCCCAACACCTAAGAGTGATCTTAACTATATAAATACTTTTACACTTTTAGTTGCCGTTGTGCTTTCGGCTCAAGCGACAGATGTAAGCGTTAATAAAGCGACAAAAGAATTATTTTGCCTTGCTGATCAACCGGAAAAAATGGTTGCATTAGGGGAAGAAGAAATAGCAAATCATATCCGTTCAATTGGCCTTTGGCGTGCAAAAGCACGTAATGTTTATGCGCTTTGCAACTGTTTAATTGATTATTATGGCGGTCAAGTACCCGATACGCGTGAAGCACTCATGGCCCTTCCTGGAGTGGGGCGCAAAACGGCTAATGTGGTCTTGAATGTTGCTTTTGGTCAGCCTACATTGGCAGTAGATACACATATTTTTCGCTTAAGCAATCGTCTTGGTTTGGCGCCTGGCAAAACACCAGAAATTGTTGAGAAAAAATTATTAAAGATTATACCGGTTCATTATATTCGCCATGCGCATCATTGGCTGATTTTACATGGTCGCTATATTTGTCAAGCCCGTAAACCACAATGTACGCAATGCATTATTGCCGATTTATGTAAAGCAGCCATCAAAACAAATGCAATTCCAGCACCTTTGGTTGAGCTTCAAGGCAATGGAGCGCCGATTTTTTTGTAATACGGTCTTGCTATTTTGTGTATACTAGCTTATGAAAATGTCTTTAAGAGCCGCCCGGCAGGGCATGCCGTGGCTGTTTAAATGCTTGTTCAAGCGTTGGTCCGCTTGAGTGAATAAAATGTTTGATTGAATAAATTAATGTACGGAGTAGCAAAATGCCCAAGATGAAGACCAAATCATCCGCTAAAAAGCGGTTTAAAATCACTGCGTCAGGCAAAATTAAAGTAGCAGCTGCCGGTAAGCGCCACGGCATGATTAAGCGTTCGAATAAATTTATTCGCGATGCACGTGGAACAATGGTTTTGTGTGAACAAGATGCTAAAAAAGTCATTCAGCATTATTTGCCGAATGGTATTTAAACCTTACGCTTTTGATTTTGAGGAGATTATAATATGGCTCGTGTGAAAAGAGGTGTGACAGCACACGCTAAGCACAAAAAAGTTCTTAAACAGGTTGAAGGTTTTTACGGTCGTCGTAAAAATACCATTCGTGCAGCTAAAGCAGCGGTTGATCGTTCAAAGCAATACGCTTATCGTGATCGCAAAAATAGGAAACGTACTTTCCGTGCTTTGTGGATTCAGAGAATTAATGCGGCTGTTCGCGCAGAAGGTTTAACTTATGGACGTTTTATTGATGGCTTATCAAAAGCCGGTATTGAGGTTGATCGTAAGGTTCTTTCAGATATAGCAATCCATGAGGCAGAAGCATTTTCTGCTTTAGTAGCTTCGGCAAAAAAAGCTTTAGAATATTTAAAAGATACGACACCTAATGCTTTCGAAGGCGCTGTCAAATAAGCCAGTCGTGTTCTCTTAAAGCATTCATTTATTCGAGGTCCCGTGCTGGCTATTGCGAGTGCGGGTTTTTCTTTATTAAAAAATAGGCAAAAATATGAATGATATTGAGCGTCTGGAACAAGAAATTTGTTTAGCCTTAGAGGCAGCAGGTGATGAACAAGCACTTGAAGAAGTGCGTATTGCAGCATTGGGTAAAAAAGGTAGTATCTCTGAAAAATTAAAAGAATTAGGAAAAATGGATGCTGGCGAGCGCCATAAAGTTGGACCAGTTCTTAATGGATTAAAAAATCGCATTTTAGAATTATGGGCACAAAAGCGTGATCTTCTGAAAAGACAGGCAATGGATGCCCGTCTTTCTCGTGAAACAGTTGATGTTACCTTACCTGTTCGCTCTTCACCTATAGAACGGGGACGCATTCATCCTATTTCACAAGTGATTGAGGAAATTATTGCCATTTATACAAAGTTGGGTTTTTCTCTTGCAGAGGGACCTGATATTGAAACAGATTATTATAATTTTACGGCATTGAATTTTCCTGAAGGGCATCCAGCGCGTGAAATGCATGATACCTTCTTTTTTGATGTTGATAAAATGGGAGAACGAAAATTATTGCGAACCCATACATCACCCGTACAAATTCGTACACTAGAAAAACAAAAAGCACCGATACGAATCATTATTCCTGGAAAAACTTACCGCATGGATTCGGATGCAACACATTCTCCCATGTTCCATCAGGTAGAAGGTCTTGTCATCGATAAAACCTCCACCATTGCCCATATGATGTGGCTACATGAAACCTTTTGTAAAGAATTTTTTGAAGTTCCCTCTGTAAAAATGCGTTTTCGTCCCTCTTTTTTCCCTTTTACCGAACCATCTATGGAAGTGGATATTCAATGTGATCGTTCTGGTTCAGAAGTAAAGTTCGGAGAAGGACAGGATTGGTTGGAAATTTTAGGATGCGGAATGGTGCATCCCCAGGTGTTGAAAAATGTTGGTTTAGATCCCGATGAATATCAAGGTTTTGCATGGGGCATGGGCATTGATCGTATTGCCATGTTGAAATACGGTATGCCTGATTTGCGGGCTTTTTTTGATGCTGACCTGCGTTGGTTAGACCATTATGGCTTTCGTTGCTTTGATATGCCTGCTTTTTTTCCTAATAAAAACGTGTGATCTTAGTCATCGCTTTCATGTGAGGTTTTAAAATGAAGTTTACATTGTCGTGGTTAAAAGATCACTTAGAAACAAATGCATCTTTGAATGAAATTTGTGAAAAATTAACCGCTATCGGTCTTGAGGTTGATCACGTTGATGATCGGTCTTCTTTAAAAGGTTTTATGATTGCAAAAGTTTTAACAGCAATAAAACATCCTGATGCCGATAAACTTCAAATTTTATCAGTCGATACAGGGACTTCCACACCTGTTCAAGTTGTCTGTGGAGCACCAAATGCACGCGTAGGTCTTATTGGTGTTCTGGCACTACCAGGCACTTATATTCCAGGACTTGATGTAACATTATCTGTAGGAAAAATACGCGGTGTTGAAAGTTTTGGGATGATGTGTTCGCAAGCGGAGCTTGAATTATCAAATGAACATGATGGGATTATCGAACTTCCAGAAGATAGTCCTATTGGAGGTTCATTTGCAGCTTATGCTGGTTTAGATGATCCGGTTATTGATATTGGTTTGACCCCTAATCGTTCCGATTGCACAGGTGTTCGCGGTATTGCCCGTGATCTTTCTGCCGCTGGAATGGGAAAATTAAAAGAATTATCTTTGTCAAAATTTGAGCCTTCTTTTGAAACACCTCTCGGTGTTTCATTAGATTTTTCGCAAGATTCATCATTATGTTTAGGTTTCGCTTGGCGTGAAGTACGCAATGTTCAAAATGGCGAATCACCACAGTGGATGCAACAGCGTTTGAATGCAATTGGTCTGAGACCGATTAATGCGCTTGTTGATATGACCAATTACATCAGTTTTGACCTTGGTCGTCCGCTCCATGTTTTTGATGCAGATAAAATTAAAGGTAATTTGTGTGTACGTTGTGCGCGTGAGGGAGAACAGCTTCAAGCACTGAACGGGAAAATCTATCATCTGGGCGCTAAGAATTGTGTCATTGCAGATGACGAGGGGGTTGTTTCGATTGCCGGTATCATGGGCGGAGAAAGAGCGAGTTGTGATGAAACAACACATCGCGTTATTATTGAATCGGCGCTTTGGGATGCGCGAAGCATTGCACAAACAGGAAGAGCATTAGGTCTTATCAGTGATGCACGTTATCGATTTGAACGAGGTGTTGATCCGGCTTTTATAGACACAGGACTTGAGATTGCAACAGAATTGGTCTTACGTCTTTGTAGTGGTGAAGTATCTAAAAAGAGGATCGTTGGCTATCAGCAACAAGAAATCAAACAGATCGCTTTTCCTTTTTCTGAAATTAAACGTTTAACAAATTTGGAAATAGAGCCTGAAAAAGTCATCTCTATTTTAACAAAACTTGGATTTTTCGTTGAAGGAAAAGGAGATGTTATTACGGTAAAAGTACCATCATGGCGCCCTGATATTATGGGTAAAGCCGATTTGGTGGAAGAGGTTATGAGAATTTATGGGTTAGATAAAATTAAACCTATTCCTTTGGAAAACTTTGCAGAAGGAAAAGATCAAATTTTAACATGCGCACAAATTCGTTCACGTGCTACACGTTTGGCTCTAGTGCAACGTGGTATGAAAGAAGCGGTAACATGGTCTTTTATTTCTGAAAATCAAGCTCTTGCTTTTGGAGGAGGTCAAGAAGAGCTTAAATTAGTTAATCCTATTGCTGCTGATATGTCAATGATGCGTCCTTCCCTTTTACCTGGTTTGATTATAGCGGCACAAAGAAATGCTGATCGTGGTTTTTCCGATCTTGCTTTGTTTGAAGTTTCAAGTATTTATGAGGGCGACACCCCTGATAAACAACACCGTGTTGTTAGTGGAATTCGTCGCGGAACAGAGCAATTTAAAGGGGCTGGGCGTTTTTGGAATGGAAATGCAACCGTCGTTGATGTTTTTGATGCCAAAGCAGATGCTTTAGCTATTTTAGAAGCATGCGATATGGATGTTGGGAAAGTGCAGATTGAAGTTGGAGCACCTGATTGGTATCATCCTGGTCGTTCAGGTGTCATAAAACTTGGATCAAAGATTATTCTTGGTTTTTTTGGTGTTTTTCATCCTGCTACATTAGAAAAGTTAGATGTCAGTGGACCTTTATGCGGCTTTGAAATTTTTCTAGATCGAATTCCAGAATCAAAGAAAAAAACGACCAAAAGCCGCCCTCCTTTGAAACTCTCGCCTTTTCAAATGGTGCGGCGTGATTTTGCCTTTATAGCGGATAAAACTGTTGCCTCTTCTCTTATTATTCGGGCGGCAAGTGGAGCCGATAAAAAACTTATTCATTCAGTGCAGGTTTTTGATATTTTTGAAGATTTAAGCTTTGGTGAAGATAAAAAATCTGTTGCAATTGAAGTAACTATTCAGCCCATAGAACGGACTCTAACAGATGAAGATTTAGAAAAGCTTGCCTCAAAGATCGTGGATAATGTTACCAAAATGACAGGTGCATATTTACGCTACTGAGTATTCTCATTTTTTATGAGATATTTTACATGAAGTGGGAGCATTTTTGAGTGCTCCCTTTTTGTTTGGCATTCAAGAGCTATAGAACTTCTTGAAAGGGAACCTCCTTACCAAAACAAGCTGCTTAAATCATCAATTTTTTCAATATGAAAAAACTGTTTTTAAACATCTTGAAAAGTTATTTTTTCTCTTAATCCTTCATTGCAAATGTAAAAGATAACTGCTATTGCTAAATGATAATGCAAATTATTTGCAATAAAAAGAAGGCATATAAAGGAAAGAGAGAATCAATGAACGTAAGAACGTTTTTCACCATAGTTTTTGGAAGTGTTATTTTTTTTACACCCAATTTTGCTTTGTGTGCTGGTAAATTTAAAGCTGTTACGACATTCACTATCATTGCTGATATGGCACGCAATGTAGCAGGTGATGCCGCTGATGTTGAATCCATTACAAAACCAGGTGCGGAAATTCATGAATACCAACCCACCCCACGCGATCTTATGCGTGCTCAGGGAGCTAACCTTGTATTGTGGAATGGTTTAGAGTTAGAGCTTTGGTTTGAAAAGTTTTTTCAAAATATCAAGGATGTTCCAAGTGTTGTTGTTTCAAAAGGTATTATACCCATTAAAATTGGTGAGGGCCCCTTTAGCGGTAAACCCAATCCTCATGCGTGGATGTCACCGACCTCTGCTTTGATTTACGTTGATAATATTCGCGATGCTTTTGTAAAATATGATCCTGAACATGCTGAAATTTATAAACAGAATGCTGAAATTTATAAACAGAAAATTCGTGCAACGATTGATCCAATTAGGGCTGAATTAGAAGCTGTACCGCAAGATAAACGTTGGCTTGTGACCAGTGAGGGGGCTTTTAGCTATTTGGCGCGTGATTTTGATCTAAAAGAACTTTATTTATGGCCCATCAATGCTGACCAACAAGGAACACCACAGCAGGTCAAGCATGTTATCGATATGGTTCGCAAATACAATATTCATGCAGTTTTTTCTGAAAGCACTATTTCCCCTGCGCCTGCCAAGCAGGTTGCCAGAGAAACAGGGGCTAAATACGGTGGTGTTCTTTATGTTGATTCTTTAAGTGAGAAAAATGGTGAGGTACCCACTTATATTGATTTATTACGTGTCACGAGTGGACGTATTAGCAATGCTTTAGTAGAGGGAGTAAAAAACCAATGACGGAATGTGGAATTTTTGCCCAAGGAGTAACGGTAACATATCGTAATGGACATACAGCTTTACGCGAAGTGAATTTTGAAAGTCCAAAGGGTTCTATTACGGCATTGGTTGGTGTTAATGGATCCGGTAAGTCAACGTTATTTAAAGCGATTATGGGGTTTGTACGCCCCTCAAAGGGAAAAATTCGTATGTTTGATTTGCCCGTTGATATAGCTTTGAAAAAAAATCTTATTGCTTATGTTCCTCAAAGTGAAGATGTTGATTGGAATTTTCCTGTCTTGGTTGAAGATGTTGTATTGATGGGGCGGTACGGTCATATGAATTTCTTTCGCTATGCCCGTACACAAGATTATGAAGCCGTTCGTATTGCCTTAGAACGCGTTGATATGTTGGCTTTTGCCAAGCGCCAAATTGGAGAACTTTCTGGTGGACAGAAAAAGCGTGTTTTTCTAGCGCGCGCTCTTGCACAGAAAGCAAAAGCTATTTTATTAGATGAGCCGTTTACAGGGGTTGACGTTACAACAGAAGATAAAATCATTGCTTTGTTACAAGATCTCCGTAAAGAAGGAGCAGTGATCTTGGTTTCAACTCACAATTTGGGTTCTGTTCGCGAATTTTGTGATCATACAGTTTTAATAAAAGGTACTGTTTTAGCTTCTGGGTTAACAGAAAAAATCTTTACAAAGGAAAATCTGGAGAAAACTTTTGGAGGGTCTTTGCACCACCATATTTTTGATCTTCAAACCACAAAAAAAAATGATGTTTTCATGGGAAGAAAGCAGTCTGCAGTTTGTGAAGATATTGAAAGAGTGGAGCACGTTGCATGATTTCTTGGTTGCTTGAGCCACTGAGCTATCAATATATGGTGAATGCAATGTGGGTTTCTGGGTTAGTTGGGTGTGTTTGTGCCTTTCTTTCAGCTTTTTTGATGTTAAAAGGTTGGTCATTGATTGGTGATGCACTTTCCCATTCGATTGTTCCTGGTGTAGCAGGAGCTTACCTTTTAGGGTTACCTTTTTCACTCGGCGCTTTTTTTTCTGGTGGTCTTGCAGCAGCAGCAATGCTCTTTTTTAACCACCGGACAAAGCTTAAAGAAGATACCATTATTGGGCTCATTTTTTCTTCCTTTTTTGCCTTTGGGTTGTTTCTCAAATCATTAAAACCAATGGCTGTTAATATTGATACGATTGTTTTGGGAAATATTTTAGCAGTGAGTTCAACAGATATTCTACAATTGGCTTTTATCGGCTTTGTTTCGTTGCTTATATTGCTTTTGAAATGGAAAGATCTTCTTGTGTCATTATTTGATGAAACGCATGCGCATGCCATTGGATTAAACGTAAAATTTTTAAAGATTCTCTTTTTCACATTGCTTGCCGCTTGTACTGTTGCTGCGATGCAAACCGTTGGAGCATTCTTAGTCATTTGTCTTGTTGTGACACCTGGGGCAACGGCCTATCTTTTAAGTGATCGTTTCGTGAACATCTTGGTTATTGCAGTTGTAATTGGAACCTTCACAAGTGTCTTGGGTGTTTATGTGAGTTATTTTTTGAATGCACAAACAGGGGGGGTTGTAGTGCTTTTTCAAGCATCTTTATTTGTTTTGGCTTTTATTTTTGCTCCTAAACATGGGTTTATTGCTGCGCGCTTACGCATAAATGCGGCAAAAAAGGGTGTAATATTATCATGATTGATCAATTACTGCTTCCGTTTCAGTTTTCTTTTATGCTTAAGGGTATGCTTATTGTCATGATTCTTTCTATTCCCATGGCGATGCTTTCCTGTTTTCTTATTTTGAAAGGATGGGCGCTGTTAGGCGATGCCATTTCTCATGCAGTTTTTCCAGGTGTTGTTGTTGGTTATATGACAACACCATGGGTAATCGCATTTTTAACTTCTTTGCCATTTGCTTGGTTTCAGCATATGCGTCCAGAGAATATTACAATGACTTTGATTACTTGCGGTGCTTTTGTTGCAGGAATGGTGTGTGCACTATTAACGGGTTTTTTAGGGAGCAATAGCCGTATCAAACAGGACACGGTGATGGGTGTGGTCTTTTCTTCAATGTTTGGTTTGGGGCTTGTTTTAGCCACGTCTATTTATAGTAGCTTAGATTTGAATCATATTCTATTTGGTAATCTCTTGGGTGTTAACTGGCTTGATATAACGCAGACGGCAATCATTTCCGCTGTTGTCACTTTTATTTTAGCAGCAAAATGGCGCGACTTTATGCTGTATATTTTTGACACAGTTCAAGGACGTGCAATGGGGTTACCAATATCTCTACTCCACTATACCCTGCTAACGATGATTTCTCTTACAATTGTTGCAGCTTTGAAAGCTGTAGGTATCGTACTCGTTATTTCTTTACTGATAGCACCAGGAGCAATTGCCTATCTTGTCACAAAGCGGTTTTCTTTTATGTTAATGATCGCGATACTTGTTGCAGCTTTTTCTGGTTTTTTAGGGATTTATCTCAGCTTATTTATCGGCTCTGATTCTGCTTCCACAATTGTGTTGATCTTGACGTTGATTTTTATGGCTATTTTCATGATGATTTTCTTTCGTCGAAACACAGTTCAAGAGACTTGAAAGTGTTAAAATTCATGCATATCAGCCATGCATTTTTATATATTGTTTCTCATTTTTATTTTAATTAGAGTCCGGGGTGCTAGGTTATTTTTCCTCCTAATATCTAGCAGGTGAATGCAGTAAATTTTCTCCCCCCCAAAACTGCATTCTTAATTAAGAGGCTGCATTGATTTCTTCTGCAGCCTTTTTATTTTTTTGTTTTTCTAAAATCTCTCCTCTTTTCTTGAAATCATTTAAAATGATTATAATATTGTGTAAGCTATTCGGTATTTTCAAGGAACTTATAACAGCAAAGACACTTACACATGAAGGGGTAGAGCGTAATTGTGCACTCAGACATGTAAACAGAAAAAAACAGATACAATGTTTTTGTATAGGGTTTTGCGTAGAGGAAAATAGTACGAGAAAATGAAAAAAGATTTGAAGATATCGCACCCTTTACGTATCTGCTATTATATAGCAGGGTGGGCGATGGTTATATTAGGTATTATCGGTGTCGTATTACCTATTATGCCAACTGTGCCTTTTTTATTGGTTGCCTCATGGTGTTTTACGCGTTCTTCTCCACGTTTTCATCAATGGTTGAATAATCATCGTATTTTGGGTCCCCCTATTAAGCGATGGGAAGAAAAAAAAGCAATCTCTCCATTTGTTAAAGTTTTTGCAATGATGAGTATGACAGGAGGATTTTTATCCTTTTTTGTAATGCTACACCCTCCTTTGTGGATTTCTTTACTTGTTGCGGTTATATTATTGCTGATTGCCATTTATATTGTAACACGTCCATCTTCCTAATGATAAAAAAGGCTTTATGGGATACTCTTTTTAGCTTCGGCTTATTTGTAAAAACTATGAGAACTTTTAAGTTTTGAATATAAGCTCTCCATTTCCAAAATGCATATGAAATAGCAAGCTTTTTGAACGCAATTAATTAATAATATGTTTGTGAAATAATTTTTATGAACAAAGAAAATTGTTTATGAACACTCAAAATGTTCTCTCTTGGTAAACAATGATAAATCACATTCATGGAAGAGAGTCTTTATTTCTGTAAAGCATGTTTGTATGAATCTCTACATATACATCATTAAAAAGTCATTGATATGATAGTCATTTCTTTCTAAAAGACATTTCGTTTTTTTCATATTTCTTAATGAGGATATAATACAAAGCTTACTAAACACCATCATTTTTATACTTATACAGTTAAGAAGCCGGTCTATTATATCAATCTTTAATGTTACATCTGTTATTAACTTAAGAATAATTCATAAGAAACAACAGAGTTTTTCAAATGGTTTTATATATACACGCATTCTTATTATAATATGCGAATAAATAATTTTTCTGTCTTTGTATAAAGCTTATTCGAAATAAAAATATTATTGCATTCTTTGTTTTTTAATGAAGTCATGCCCCTCAAGTAAAACAAAAGGTCTCCCAAATCATGTTATTTACACATTTATTTTTAATGAAACATTTCTCAACGCTTTACTCATTTCATAATAGCAGACTATACATGGATAAAGTAAAATCTCCTGTAACATGTATAAAATCTATTTGAGCACCATCATCCTTGCCTTGCAAAATACACACCGACAGTCACCATGCTATTTGTCATCCTCCAATGTTGCCTTAGTAATTCCTAATGCTACAATTATAGCTTGTCATCTGGTTTTGTATATTTTGACACTAAATTTTGTACCAATTTATTTTTTTCAAAGAGTTTAAAGATGTTCTCAAAGGGTTTTGAAAGCCTTTTCTCATTTTTACTTATGGAAACGCACTTTTTTCTGATTTTCGGTAATTTTTGCAATTTTAGGTGTCAAAATCTATTTTGATAAAACGCGCATTTAATGGTCAAAATTGTACATAAAAACAACAAATTACCACGTATTCCTACTTAATCCAACCTCTTCCTACTTAGTATAAAACCTACTGTCAAACTACAACAATAACCCTTAGAACTTGAAAACCTTCATACATGCAAGGAGATGAGTGTGCTTGATTTAACAGGGTTAAAATGAGAAAATCTCCTTGGCTAAACTTCCTTGGCACGTTAAGTGTTTTTTTAATGCGTCGTAAATACTTTTAAGTCTTATCTATCGCGCCTTATGTAAGTGAAGCGTATGCGTGGTAGGCCAAGTAGAATCTGCTCAAAAACAGCCGAACTGTTTACAGACCAGCAAAGGTTAAGAATCCTCATCCTTAGGGTAGAACAAAAATCAATCTTATAAACAATATGATGAGTCAATATACTTGTTTTAAAGAACCGGAAACTATGTCTTTATAGGTCTAGCAATTCGCTTTTTATTACCAAAAAAATTGAGATAACGTTGTACTTCTTTTGAATCACCAATCGTTTTTTCAGGATTATCTGAAAGTTTTACAGCTGGTCGACCATTGGCATAGGTCACCTTACAAACAAGGGAAAGAGCATCAAGAGTTTTGATTTCCTGAGGTGCACAGCCTGTAAAATCATTGGTAAGATCCGTGCCCCATCCAAAACTCATGCGCACTCTACCATGGAAATGATGATAGGTTTTTTCAATTGTATTGACATCAAGAGCATCAGAAAAAATTAAAAGTTTTTTGCGTGGATCTTTTCCTTTTTCTTTCCACCATTGAATAATACGTTCGCCACCTTCAATAGGGGGCGCACTATCGGGTCTGAAACCCGTCCAATCAGCAACCCAATCTGGTGCATTGCGTAAAAATTCTTCTGTACCAAAGGTATCAGGTAAAACAATGAGAAGATTTCCACCATAATAACGATTCCAATCTTGCAAGACTTGATACGGAGCTCTGCGTAATTCATCATCGTTGTTGCTGAGAGCCGCAATAACCATAGGCAATTCGTGTGCATTGGTTCCAAGAGCTTCTAAATCCGTATCCATGGCAAGAAGAACATTAGAAGTTCCAGTAAAAGAATGACCAATGCCTTCTTTTAATGCTTCCACACACCAGCGCTGCCATAAAAAAGAATGGCGGCGCCTTGTCCCAAAGTCAGATATTTTAATATCAGGCAATTTTTTGAGACGTTCAACTTTACTCCACATTTTTGCTTTAGCACGCGCATAAAGTACATCAAGAGCAAAACGATCTAGTTTTTTGAGAGCAGCACGTGAACGTAATTCACTAATAATAGCAAGGGCAGGAATTTCCCACATGGAACTATGGGCCCAGGGTCCATGAAAATGAAGGATATATTGGCCATCTTTGCGGGTGAGTTCATATTCTGGGAGTTGAAAATTCTCAAGCCACTGAAGAAAATCCGGTTCAAAAATTTGTTTGCGTCCATAAAATGTATTACCAGCAAGCCAGATCATTTCTTTTTTTGTAAAGCGCAAACTAAGAGCATGATCAAGTTGAGCACGTAATTCACTCTCATCAATATCATCGGCAAGACGTATTGTTTTAGAGCGATTTATGAGGGAAAAAGTAACATTAACATTAGGGTATAACCCCCAAATCATCTGCACCATAAGAAGCTTATAAAAATCCGTATCAAGAAGTGACCGAATAATGGGATCAAGCTTCCAAGTGTGATTGTAAACACGTCTAGCAATATCCGGATGATTCATAACCTTTTTCTTTCATTTTCATAAAATCTAAAATATTATGCACCAACACGGCTAATATAGACGGTGCAATATAACAACTCTACAGTTTTGGGCAAGAATAAAAAGCCTGCTCTCTTTTTTCATCTTTAAGATTTGACAATACGCATAATTTCATGCTGACCTGTTTTTTGTAACTTTATCCCTATATGAACTTCGGTATATTCTTTGCTATTAACATAGAGCATATTTTTAGGTCCCCATTTTACTTTAATGCGATAAACGGCATCATAAAACTTCATTGTTGCTTCATATTTTGGCCAAATAGAGGGTAAATGTGGCTGCAAAAACAATAGGTCTCCCTGACGCTGTATTCCAAGAATAGCTTGTGTTGCGGCGCGATAAAACCAACCGGCTGAACCTGTATACCAAGTCCAACCGCCTTGACCACATCGTGGTTCAACAGCATAAATATCTGCGGCCATCACATAAGGTTCAACACGATAAATTTCAGGATCTTGTCCATGGGTAATTGGGTTTATCATAGAAAATAAAGCATAAGCTTTATCGTTTTGTTCCATTTCAGCCAACGCAAAAATACTCCAAATGGCACCATGCGTGTATTGACCACCATTTTCTCGAATTCCTGGAGGATAACCTTTTATATAACCAGGCTCGAGCGTACTTTTATCAAAAGGCGGCCAAAAAAGGCGAATGAGTCCGCCTTTTTTATCATAGAGCTGTTCCAACATTGATTTCATCGCTTGTTTTTGACGTTCAGGCGATGCCATTTGAGAAATGACAGCCCAAGATTGAGCAATGGTATCAATTTGACATTCATCATTGATTTTAGAGCCAAGAGGTGTTCCATCATCAAAATAACCACGTCGATACCAAGCACCATCCCAACCGTTTTTCTCTAGGGATTTTGTTAAATGTTCAAGGTACGTACTCCATATTTGCATATGGCTATTATCACCACGTTTTTGGGCTAAAGAGATAAATGCTTGTAATGTGTACCCAAGAAACCATCCTAACCAAATGCTTTCGCCTTTTCCTTCCACACCAACCAAATTCATACCATCATTCCAATCCCCACCTAAAATAAGAGGGAGACCATGTGGTCCGCAGCGTTTAATGGCAAGGTCTAAAGCTAAAGCACAATGTTCATAAACTGTTGCAACCTTTGAGGATTGGGTGGGTTGAAAATAAGCATCCTGTTGCCCACTTTTGAGAACATCACCTTCAATAAAAGGAATGAGCGTATCAAGAAAAGCGTCATCACCAGTGGTAGTGACATAAAGAGCTGTTGCATATGCAAGCCAAACGATATCATCAGAAATGTATGTACGAACACCAGCATTTGTGTCAGGCAACCACCAATGTTGCACATCACCTTCAAGAAATTGGTGCGCTGCTGCATTTAACAATTGTTCACGTGCTAATTGTGGTTCCAGCAATAACAAAGACAAGCTATCTTGTAACTGGTCACGAAAACCAAATGCACCACTCGCTTGGTAAAAGCCTGCGCGTGCCATGATGCGGCATGCGTAGATTTGATAAGGAAGCCAATGGTTGACCATAAGATTAAAAGAAGCATCAGGTGTTTTGACTTGGAAAGGAGAAACAAAATCACTCCATTGCTGTTTTTGTTTTGTGAGCTGAATTTCAAAATCACTTGCACGTACTTGATTGAGTAATTTTTCAGCTTCTTGCCTATTTTCAGCACTACCAAGATAGAATATGATTTCTTTTGTTTGCCCTGGTTGAAGATCAATATCATAAGCGAATGCTGAACAAGGATCACATCCTGCTTCAATGGTATTCGAAAGAGCACCGGCTTTACGGATCGCATTTGGACGTGTTACGGTTCCCGTTGCACCAATAAATTCAGCGCGATTGGTCGTAGTGCTGGTTGGCATTTCGGATGCTGATAAAAATGTAACTTGTTGAGATTTCTCGATGTGATAGGGATTTTGAATAAAATGTGCACCCCATCTGTCCTCATAAGAGGAAACAATAAAGGGGGCATATTTTGTACGGACATTTCCCAAAACCCATTCAACATAATTATAAAGGCGTAAACTGCGTGGTTTTTTCCCTTCATTCGTAAGGATAAGACGTGAAAAGCGAATAGGTTTTTCGGGATCAAGTGTATGAGTCAGTTCTAATGCGATTTCTGAATGTGTTGATTTAAAAGTTGAGAATCCAAACCCATGACAAGCCTCATAGACAATATTTTCGTCACATTCAACAGTAGAAACGGGTGAGAAACGTTTTAAAGACTGGCGATCAACCAGATAAAGAGCTTCTCCTGGTCGGTTAGACGTTGGATCATTCGCCCAAGGAGTTAGTTGATAATCGCGGCTATTGTTAGCCCAAGTAAAAATTGCACCTTCAGCAGAGACATGAAAACCAAATCTGTGATTAGCAATGACATTAATCCACGGATGCGGTGTAGTGGTACGTCCATGAAGACGTATTACATAATGATTGTGCTGATTAAAACCACCGTAACCATTCCAATATCTTAGATCTTCTCCATTTGGGAGAAAAGAGGATGGTTTTTGTTGGCTAATAAGACCAATGGAAGAAAAAAGATTTTGTTCAGTTTGTGTTGTAAATTGCTGTCCTTCGTTATATCTTGGCAAGTTTAATTGATCATAAGATTCTTGATAATTTTTACGAACTGTGAGATTAAAATCATTCTCATCAAGTCGTTTAAGTTGTTCAGATAAAGAGCCATTTTGGGCATCAAGAACGATACGCGCTGATGCAAGAAGCGTTTTAAAACTATTTTCACTCATTTGATCGCGTCGAAGCATGAAAATATGTTGGCGTTCATCTGCTTTTTGCGTGTGGTGATAATAAGATTCACAGACCCACTCAAGAGCGCGTTGTGTATTTTGTATGTAGGAAAATGTTTGTTCATTAAGAATGACCAAATCAACAATGAGTCCGCGCATACGCCAATATTCATGTGCTTTAAGGAGCTCGCGCAGTACAGTTATATTTCCCTCGTTATTTAATCTAAGAAGACAGAGTGGATTGTCTCCTGAGATAGACATAGGCCAAAGATTAGACTGTTTTCCTATCGTTTTTGCTAATATTTCAGAAGGAAGACGCCACGTTCTTTCTGGATAAATAAGCGGTGTTGCATATTTTTGATAGATAATAGCTTCTTTAAGCTGGGTTCCGCTCTGATACAGTGCGACTTGTGAGCGCGTCCATGCCATTGAAAGTTCTTTTTGAAACATATCAGGTTGTCGATAATGTTTAATATGATTATTTAGCGCTTCTTTTGTATGAGCAGCAAAAGTCCAAAAAATAAGTTCTGCTTTTTCATGGGCTGAAATTTTTATACGGCATCGCAATGACATAACAGGGTCAAGAACACAACCTTGACTATTACTGAAACGAGCATTTTGGTCAAATGCAGTGGGCCGATGAATGGATCGCCCCCGACCAATAAACAGAGAGCGATCTGTTTCAGCTTCTGTCTCTTGGAGAATATCTGTTGTACTAGAAACAAAATGGGCAACATAGATTTCAGGATCACTAGGCGAGCGTTTGCGCCTTTTGGCAAAAATTGTTTTACCTTCTTCAGTAATTTCTGTCTCTATAAACATACGGGAAAAAACAGGATGAACTTGGTCTGTATCCATCGTTGCAAGCGCTAATTCACCATAAGAAGTCACTTCAATGAGTCGGTCTTTATTTGTCGTATTCATCAATTGAATACGTCTCCCTTCGCCACATCCTTCAGATGTAATAAGACATTCAAGTGTTGATTTAATACCATCAACCATTTTTGTATATTCAGCCTTTTCATCTGTAAAAATGCTGACAGCTTCTTCTTCAATAACACGTGTTGGCTCACCAGTAACAGACCACCACCGTCCACTATGCGTATCACGTAAGAAGAATAAAGTACCTTGTTGATCTTCTGTTGCATCAGGAATAAAGCGCGTAATCGCATAATCGTGCCAACGGCTGTAACCAGAACCATTCGCTGTTAACATGGTAGAATAAAAGCCATTAGACAAAAGTAAAGTTGCTCGTGGTTTGAGTAACGGGTTTGTAATAATGCGCAAAGGGGCTGCGTCAAATGCTTGAGACTTATTGCGCATACGATTAACAGCTTTGGTATGAATAATAGGAATGAGATGAGGCGCTCTTTCCTGTAAGAGCAATTGTGTTGCTTCAATAACGGGATCACGGTGAAAACGATCACGCATTCGCCCTTGAAAAATAACATTGTTAAGAGCAAGAATAGACATGCCATGATGGTGCGCATAATAATTGCGTACAATGGCGTATTTTTCTCCTGTTTTCACGCGTGTTGGAGTAAAATCAACAGAGTCATAATAACCATATGTTCCTAAAGCTCCAAGATCACGGAGTCGTTTTAAATTAGCGACAGCGCAAGCAGGAGCATATTGTGCCGCTAGAAGGCTGGCATAGGGAGCAATGACAGCATTGCGTGAAAGACCACGTTGGAGTCCGAGGTTTGGAACACCAAAATGAGCGTATTGGTAATTCATTAAATGATCGCGAGCATTAAATGCGGCTTCTGAAATACCCCATGGCAATTCCCGTTTATGGGCATATTGTATTTGACAACGAATAATCAATCGATTTGTTTGATCTAAGAGAGACCCTAAAGGTTCATGCATTACGAGAGATGGCATAAGATATTCGAACATTGATCCAGACCATGATAGGAGTGCACCTTTCCCACCTATGGGTACGAGAAGTCGACCAAGACGAAACCAATGTTTAAGTTTTATATCTCCTTTTGCGATGGCAAAAAAGCTTGCAAGACGTGCTTCTGAAGCAAGTAGGTCATAACAATTTTCATCGAGTTTGTTTGCTTGAACACGATATCCAATGGATAAGAGATGCCGTTTAGGCT
This sequence comes from Bartonella sp. OC16QHHD, assembly GCF_042194035.1. NCBI lineage: Bacteria > Pseudomonadati > Pseudomonadota > Alphaproteobacteria > Hyphomicrobiales > Bartonellaceae > Bartonella > Bartonella sp. OC16QHHD. The sequence goes on from NZ_JBHIMJ010000014.1 coordinate 71,635, forward strand.
GTTCTAAAAAGTCAAATTTCATATCAAAGGCTATTTGCCGTGCCATTATAGCCAGCCTGTTTAGGTTTTTACGTAATTTTTCAGTATCACAATGAGCAGTCGCATCATGATGATGAGCGTTACAGGTGTCGATAAGGCATTTAGCCCAAGAAAGCGCACGAGCAGATTCTATCGTTTGAATTTTGTGGTCAAGTTCACCGACTAAGTGCACAATATCGTGGGCTGCAAGTGAAAGATCTATGATGTGAGAAGGGACCGTATTTTCTTGTTCTAAAAAAGTGAAGACAGAGTCATGAAAACGAGTGATGTTTTCTTCGATTTTTTGGCGTAAAGAGCGTAAACTGGGTTGATGATCTGGAATTTCTCTGACAGTTTCTTCAAGAATAGCAAGAACATCCGATAAGCCTTCTCGATCACTTTGGAAAAAAAGAGGCGGTTTTTCAGCCCATTCACTTAAAGCAGAAGAGAGTGTTACCAAATGACCGGCAAGATTTCCTGAATCAACGGTTGATACATAAGTAGGCAAAAGAGGCCTGAGTGTCTCCGTTTCATACCAATTATAGAGATGACCACGAAACTTTTCCATTTTTGTAAGAGAGCGTAATGTACATTCAATACGGGTGATGGTCTCTTCAAAACCAATCCAGCCAAAATCACGTGCTGCAATAATAGAAAGGAGATAAACGCCAATATTCGTAGGCGATGTACGTTGAGCAACAAGAGGTTCAGGATCTTCTTGAAAATTATCGGGAGGAAGATGGTTGTTTTGTGCATTGACAAAGGTTGTATAATAAAGCCATGTCCGCCGTGCAATAGAGCGAAGTTTTTTTTCATCTTTTGAAGAAAGATCAAGGCTATCTTGAAAGGTTGAAGGTTGACTCACAATCCAAGCAATAAAGGGTGAAAAAAACCATGCTATCCCAAAAGGCAAAGCAACCAAGCTTGCAAAACTATCAGAAAAAAGAGGGAGTGCTATAGTAAGAATACCAATAAGCGATGCTGGTGCCATTGTAAAAACATAGACACGCAAACTATTGGGCATTGATTTTGTTGCGGCAGAAGTTTTCCATTCAAGAAGATGCTGTTTTGAAATCGTCATACGATAGAGTGTACGAATAATCGCATCGGTCATAAAATATGCCGAATGAGCAAGAAACGTCGTTTTAAGAAATATATCAGCGCTTGTAAGAGCAATTTTGTTCCAAATTAATTGAAAATGTCCACGCAAAGAATGATCTATATTGGATGAGACAAGCGTTTTTAATACACATAGAATGGGTGAAATGAAGGAGCTAAACAACAAGAATAGTTGCCAGACGATTGCACTCTTTAAAGACAAAAAAGCCCATCCTGCAAATGCTGCGATTAACCACATAAGTGGAGTGAGAGAACGACGTAAATTATCCTGCATTTTCCAACGCGTCACGGAACTTATTTGACGGTGGGAAAAAAGATAAGGCAAAAGCTGCCAATCACCGCGGACCCAACGATGATAACGCATAACATCAATATTGTAAGCGGTTGGATAGTCTTCAATGACTTCTATGCTACTTACCAGAGCAGTACGAGCATAACCTCCTTCTAAGAGATCATGACTAAGAGTAGTATTTTCTTTAATTTTGCCATCAAGCGCTTGTTCAAATGCATCAATATTATAAAGACCTTTACCAATAAAGGTGCCTTCTCCTAAAAGATCTTGATAAGTATCAGAAACAGCAAAAACATAAGGATCAATGCCACGGTTTATAGAAAAAACCCGTTGGAGAATTGATGTTTTTTTTCCTGTTGTAAGAGAAGGAATAATGCGTGGTTGTAAAATGCTATAGCCCTTTACAACCTTTCCACTTTGTAGATCAAAAACGGGATGATTGAGTGGATGGTTAAGCTTTCCAACAAGTTTCGCGACGCTCTCTGGAGTAAGACGTGTATCACAATCCAGTGTCATAACAAAACGGCAATCCATAGGAAGATGTGGATTGGGAGGATAAAAGCTTGTATTTTTATCGCCTCTTAAGAGTCGATTAAGTTCATGAAGTTTTCCTCGCTTTCGTTCCCATCCCATCCAACATTTTTCGCTTGTATTATAAAGGCGTCGGCGATGTAAAAGGAAAAAAAGCGGAAGTTCATCACGATGATAACGATTATTGAGTTTATCAATATTCTTTTGCGCATAGTGCAATAAATCAAGATCATCTTGCGTTTCTCTCAATGGAGCATCCACCCAATCTGTAATGAGTGCGAAATGAATGGCACCTTTAGGATTGGAAAGATAGTGCACTTCAAGATTGCGCACTTGTTCATCAATATCATCGCGTGATGTCATCAAAGTAGGTACAACAACCATTGTCCGTGCATGTTTTGGAATACCTTCTTTATATTCATAACCAATGAGTTGTTTTGATGGGACAAACCACGAAACAACAGTATTAAATAAAGCAAAAGCAGCATCGATAGCAGGAAAAAGCGCCAATACAGTAAAGCAAAAAGACATCCATTGTGTCATGCCAGATAGCTGTAAAAGGGCGTAAATTACAAGCAAAAGAGCAAGCGTCAGAAAAGAGACAGGAATGGCGATGACTCTCAATTTTGAGCAACAGGAAGCGCGTGTCCATTTTATGAGAAAGGGCGGAATATATCCACAAGCCTTTTCAAATATACCACAACCATCATCAACAAGGTACCACCCCACACAAGAATGATAAGGCATATCTTTAGAAGTGGAATTTGCCATTTCTACAACTTTATGTGCAACTTCCAGTTCACTAAGAGGCGAAAAGCGAGAAACTTTTTCAATGACTTGTCGATAAATATTGCGTGAGTGAGCATCAATTTCAGAAAAATCACTATTTTTACGCAAAATAGAATCGACACAACTCACTGTTTCAAACCATGCTGTCCAATCAACATCATCTATAGCTTTAAGAGCACGGATAATATTACCCATGGTCACACCATCTGCTGCTTGTCGGGTATGTTCATCGGCTGTTGCAATCTCTAAGCTACTGCCTTGGCTTTTCAATTGCTTTTCAAGCCAAGTTAATGCTACGGTTGAATCGACAGATGCACTGCGCAGGCGATAGAATAAATGTGCTGAAAAAGTTGGATCAACAATAAATGATTTATACTGCGTAAAAAGAGAGTGTAGATTTGTTTTATTTTTTACAAGAGAAATTTTATCTGCCACTTGACTAGCAAGATAGCGCATATGTCGCGCTTTTTCGATACGTACTGAAAGACGACGGACATTTTCAATGAGCAGCATTTGCATAACTGAAGGAAGAGCCCACAATTCACCAATTGTGAGCGCACAAACTTCTTGAAATCCGTTGGTCATAGCAGTGAGTGTTTCTTGTGAAAAGCTGCTATCGGTATGCGCAATATAAAGCCAAGTTAAAGCAAAAATTCGTGGTATTCCGGCTTTGTGTGTAGAAAGAGGAAGTTGCTTTATGAAGGACTTGGGTAGATTACAACGTAGCTTTTGTATGGTTTTATCAATGGTGTAATGATTATCAATGAGCCATTGAGCAGATGGTGCGATGGTTTCATCATTTCGAGCAGCAAAATCACTGGTATGAAAGGCATGAAGAATAAGTTTAGCATTTTCATTCAATCTCTTGCGAAAATCTCCTACTCCTTCATATTCAGGGAGTAAAATTTCTTTACCAGAAGCTATATCATGCCCTAAGTTATAAAGATCTTCCTGTACCTTATAAATTGCACGAAGAGGAAAATCCGTATTAATAAAATGATCTTTTTTCTCTTTTTGAGAAAAAAAGCACTTTATGAAAGGTATTATGCACGTCATAGTGTCCCATTGTTATTCAATTACATCGTTTTTTATTTAAATTTTAAGCATTTTATCTGAATAGTGAACCGTTGTTAGACAAAAAACAAACTTTTTGTTTTTATTTGCAAGCATTTATAATTTTTGTTTAAATAATTTAAAAATAAGCAGACAATTTTTTTAGAAAATAAAAAGGTCACTCCTAATGAGTGACCTTAATAATAAAACCAACTTTAATGATTGATGATTAATCTTGTTCTTGTTTTTTCAAAGCTGCACCCAAAATATCACCAAGAGAAGCACCTGAATCTGTAGAACCATATTGTGCAACAGCTTCTTTTTCTTCTGCAATTTCTAAAGCTTTAATCGATACTGAAATTTTACGTGTTTTTTTATCAAATGCTGTGATGCGAGCATCAACCTTTTGCCCAATTGCGAAACGCTCAGGACGTTGCTCATCACGATCACGCGCAAGATCAGCACGCCGAATGGTTGTCTCAAGGTTGTGGTCAATCAATTTCACACCAATGTCATTGTCGTTAACAGCAATCACTTCGCATGTTACAACTGCACCTTTTCGCAATTCGCCAGAAGCAGCTGCTTCTCCAACTTTATCACTGGAAAGCTGCTTAATTCCAAGAGAAATGCGCTCTTTTTCAATATCAACATCAAGGACCACAGCTTTAACGATATCGCCTTTATTGTAAGTATCAATAACTTGTTCACCAGGACGGTTCCAATCAAGATCAGACAAATGAACCATACCGTCAACATCGCCTTCAAGCCCAATAAACAGACCAAATTCTGTTTTATTTTTGACCTCTCCTTCAATTTGCGAATTGACAGGAAATTTATTGGCAAAAGCTTCCCATGGATTTTCAAATGTTTGCTTTAAGCCAAGAGAAATACGCCGTTTAGAAGGATCAATCTCAAGAACAACCACTTCTACTTCTTGTGATGTAGACAGAATTTTTCCAGGATGAACATTTTTCTTTGTCCAGCTCATTTCAGAAACATGGATCAGCCCTTCAATTCCTGGTTCAATTTCAACAAAACCACCGTAATCAGTAATGTTGGTAACAGCACCCGTAATTTTTTTACCAATCGGATACCGGACACTGATGCTTTCCCAAGGATCACTTTCAAGCTGTTTCATTCCAAGAGAAATACGGTGCGTATCTTGATTAATGCGAATAATCTGCACTTTAATCGTTTGGCCAATTGTGAGCACTTCAGATGGGTGATTAACACGCCGCCATGCCATATCTGTAACGTGCAAGAGACCATCAATCCCACCAAGATCAACAAAGGCACCATAATCTGTAATATTTTTCACCACACCTTCAACGATTTGGTTTTCCTCAAGATTTTGTACGATTTCTGAACGTTGCTCAGCGCGACTTTCTTCTAAAACAGTGCGGCGTGAGACCACAATATTGCCACGACGACGATCCATCTTCAAAATTTCAAAGGACTGTGAATTATGCATGAGAGGTGAAACATCACGAATGGGACGAATATCAACTTGGCTGCGAGGCAAGAAAGCAACTGCACCATCAAGATCGACTGTAAAACCACCTTTTACTTGGCTAAAGATCACTCCATCAACGCGTGCACCAGCATTGAATTTTTCCTCCAAACGGACCCAACTTTCTTCGCGCCGTGCTTTTTCACGCGATAAAACAGCTTCACCCATCGCATTTTCAATGCGTTCAATGTAAACCTCAACTTCATCGCCAACTTGCAAAGAACCATCTTTTGCTTTAGCTCCAAATTCTTTGAGAGGAATACGTCCTTCGACTTTAAGACCAGCATCAATAATGGCCATGTCTTTTTCGATTGCAATAACACGACCTTTAACAACAGATCCTTCATTAAGATCATTAGTTTGAAAAGATTCTGTTAAAAGGGCTTCAAAATCCGCTGTTGTGGGATTGTATTGTGACATAGGAACTCCTAATATATACCTTGTATTATAAGGTATGAGCGCTAGGTTAGTGTTAACATAAATAACTCCCTAGCCTTTTTCCTTGAATAAAGGAAAAAAAGTTAGCGCTAGGCTGGAAGTTACCTTAACGAATTTATCCAATTATATGCATTTTTATGATTGGATCAATAAAGCTGCATGCAATTTCAAATGTTGCTTCTATACTCAATTCTGACGTATCAAGCAAGTGGGCGTTTTTTGCTGGTTTTAGTGGACTTTGTTTGCGCGTTATATCGCGACTGTCGCGCTGTTCAAGTTGAGCTAGGATTTCATGATAATTTGCTTGAACACCTTTTTTTAAAATCTCTTGGTAGCGGCGTTTGGCGCGTGTTTGAACATTGGCTAGAATATAAAACTTGATATCGGCATCAGGACAAACAATCGTTCCGATATCACGCCCATCAAGCACACAGCCGGGCAAAACTTTAGCAAAGTTGCGTTGTTTTTCGACAAGAATTTTGCGTACAGCAGGGTTAATTGCTATTTTTGAAGCCGCTTCACCAAGTTCATGAGAAGAAAGAAGAGCAGGATTTAAGGTGTTAAAATCAAGTCCTTTAGCATAAATAATAGCATTTTTTTCATCATTAAGAGCTAAATTTTGCTGTAAAAGCGTATGAGCAACACTACGATAAGTAAGACCAGTATCGAGATGACGAAGGCGATAATGTGCAGCAATTTTGCGTGCTAAGGTTCCTTTGCCTGAGGCAGCAGGTCCATCAATGGCGATAACAAAAGGCTTCACGCGATTTTTCCCCCAAGTTGTTTTATAAAAGGAATAAATTCTGGAAAGCTCGTAGCGATCATTCGTTTATCATCAATGGTAACAGGTTTTTCTGATACAAGCCCAAAAATGAGAAAACACATAGCAATTCGATGATCAAGATGTGTGGCAACATACCCACCCCCCAAACCTTTGGCAGAACCTTTTCCATAAACAATAAGAAAATCTTGACCTTCTTCACAGTCTACACAATTAATTTTTAATCCTTGAGCAACAGCAGACAATCGATCTGATTCTTTTACACGCAATTCTTCAATTCCTAGCATAACTGTTTTGCCTTCTGCAAAGGCTGCTGCTACTGCCAAAGCAGGATATTCATCTATCATCGATGAAGCACGTTCTTTGGGCACCGTAACGCCTCTAAGGACCGATGATTTTATCCGTAGATCAGCAACATCCTCTCCACCTGTTTGACGTCGGTTCAAAAATTCAATTTGAGCACCCATTTCCCACAATGTTTCGATAAGTCCTATTCGAGAGTTATTTATCAAAACATTTTCAATGGTGATATCAGAGTCTTCTATAAGAAGGGCTGCGATAATTGGAAAAGCAGCAGAAGAAGGATCACCCGGAATATGAATCGTTTGTCCAGTAAGATGGGGTTGACCATTAAGATGAATCAAACGCGCACCTTCGTTATCTTTTTCTATTTCAAGTTGCGCACCGAATGCTTTTAACATTTTTTCCGTATGATCTCGTGTCAGAACTGGTTCAATAACAGTTGTAGTGCCGGCGGTATTGAGTCCAGCAAGCAGGATTGCTGATTTAATTTGGGAGGAAGCTATTGGAACACGATAACGAATCGGATTAGCCATTTTCGGACCATAAAGCGTTAAAGGAAGGTGATCGTCGCGCGTTGCCTCAATTTCAACCCCCATGAGACGCAGTGGATCAAGGATACGTCCCATTGGACGTTTAGAGAGAGAAGCATCACCAATAAAGGTTGTTTTCATATGATACGGACCAACCATTCCCATAACCAAACGAGCACCTGTTCCAGCGTTTCCAAAGTCTAAAGGTTTTTGTGCAGCTAAAAGGCAACCATTCCCTGTTCCTCGTATGATCCAGAAGTCTTCTTTTTTAATAATACAGGCACCCATAGCTTGCATAGCAGCAGCTGTATTGAGTACATCAGCGCTTTCAAGTAATCCATGAATATATGTCTCACCACTTGCTAATCCTCCCAATATAAGAGAGCGATGAGAGATTGATTTATCTCCTGGTATTTGAATTTTTCCAGAGAGACTACTCGATTTATAGGTGGTTATAGGGATTGCTTTTTGCATGGAAATTCTATTTAATTCTATCTAACTTTTATGAAATTGTGCATCCTTTAGCACATGCTTTAAAAGACGTCATGAAAAAATCACTGTGGAACAGTGTATTTATCTTTGACAAAGGTATTATTTTTCGATTAAGCACCATAAAATTTATCTTTTAATGGAATAATAGTTAATCAAAGAGGCACGGTTTATGGCAAAACAAGAACTTGGAACTAAACGTGTTGATCCAGAAACAGGAAAAAAATTTTACGATCTAAATCGCGATCCTATTGTGTCGCCCTATACAGGAATTTCTTATCCGCGTTCTTACTTTGAAGTTGCAGCAGCTGAAGCAAATAATGAAGAAGAAGTTGATACTGAAGAGCTTGATACAGCACTTGAAAAATCTGCTTTTATGCTTCTTGAAGATGATGATGTGGATTCTAAAGATGACGATCTTCCTGATTTAGAAGATAGTGATGTAGATCTTGGTGATGATGATGATACATTTTTGTCTCATGATGGTGACGATGAAGATGATGACGTTACTGATATTCTCGGAGGCGGTGTTTCTAATGATGACGATGCTTAAAAGAAGTAAAAGAGGACATCTTTTCCATTGAATGTAAATTCTTCTTGATCTTCAATTTTGATCGTTCTAGAAAAGCTGGAATTGTATACTGTCTTTTTGGGACAATTTGTTTTTATAGGGGCTATAGCTCAGCTGGGAGAGCGCTTGCATGGCATGCAAGAGGTCAGCGGTTCGATCCCGCTTAGCTCCACCAAAAAGACCAACTGTTCTATCAAGGGAATCAATTATAATAAAAGATGTGTGCATCAATTTAAAAGGTTTATGTGCTATTTAATTATCATTCCAATAGCGCCTGTTCCTTGCATTTTAATGATATTATAATACATTTTTAATCATTTGTTGGATTATAAAATTTACTGTCGCAACCGTGAAAGTAGATAATTTTTTTATGCTTTGCACAGAAATAGAAAATGAGCTGTTTAACTTACGCCTTGTCTTAAAGGACAAAATTTGAATTTCCTTTACCACAATATTTCCACAAATATCATAATATGTTGGTTACCGGTATATTTTTAAAAGATATGAAGTACTTAAACAAAGAGTAGAGAATAAAATATTAAAATATACTTCTCAATTATTGCGAATCAGAACTTTTTTCGAGTATTTTTAGCCTGATCAGATGTTCTGCCAATTAAAAATTATCCACCTTGAGTAGCGTATACCTGCTCAATACTAAGGTATATTAACACTTAAATAATATATTGAATCAATTAATTTTTTCCTTGCACGTCATAAACAAGGTCGAGGTGTAAGAGCAAAGTGGTGCCATCATTATATGTGCTAATTCCCAATGTTACGGATAATTCTTACATTTGAGAATGTATGTTCATAAAAAAACATTTTTAGTCTTTTCTTTCACAGTTTTTATCCACATACCCATTGTGCTTGTTATGTGCAAGCCAATGGTTTTATTGATTCAGCCTCAAGAAATCTGAAACGATAAAACCCTACGCCATTCGAGATTCTTACTTTAATATGAATAACGATATATTATCTTTATAAATCAACATCTTAAACCATTTAAGAAAAAGAATAAAAATGCTTCTCATAAATATTCTCAAATGCAAAAGCTATCACAACATTGGAGACTGACTTGTTACTTCATAGGCGTTACAAATCTTTCTCTGAATATGCCCTACCCTGAATATTCATTGTGTGTAAAGTTGCATATACCTTATCATCCTATAAACGGAAGTGTTTTTACAATACAATAAGATAACTTCTTTCAATTAAGATGAACTGGATGGACGAGTATGTTTTATTTCATACAATACTAAATACACTTAGTTTTTTTGAAGACTGTAGCGCCCTCTTTATACAAAACAACGTTTTTTCGTTTAATGCATTTCTCGTTTTTTTATATTGAATATTTTACCCTTTTTATGATGCCCGAATTGCATTTGTTTTAATTGCTATTTTATACGCTTAACAAAGAAAATATTCATATAATAATCAGCCAGTAATACGCATAATGAAAATAAAAAATGATATTATATTTTAAAATTTTTCTTCAATAACCTCTAGTACTTAGCCCAATGCGAAATGCCAACACTAAATAGAAGATGGTTTCTATTATAAATTTTTTTAACAAAGGAAGTAAAAATGTCGAGAGTATCTTCAAATATATTGTGTATTGCAAAAGCTTTCTGTCGCTTGAGTTTATTCTAAAAAATAACAATTTATTTCATTGAACGATCGGAAAAACGACACTATTTTATCATATTATGCGGGATTTTGCTTTTGAATAATTTTATCCCATCAATTCCCTGACTGAGATTTTCAAAAATCTTCCCTAATGCCATCCACATCTTTTTAATTGCTGTTCATAGAGCCTCGATATCCTTGCCATGCGCTGTGCTGTCTGTGAAAGCGCAGCACTGACATGCCCACCACTACGTGCATAAGCACCATGCCCCATATGATAATTTAAATAAAGGCTATATGCATCATCAAACCTCACCCCATTGCGTTGAACACTTTGGCTATGATACCAAGCAACAAAATCAGCAGCATCTGCGAAATTCGTACGCCATGCAAAAGACTTTCCTGTAGAGCGAAGATACATTGCCCATGTACTATCAAGCGCTTGAGCATAACCATAAGCTGTCGACCGACGCTTCCATGGAATAAAACCAAGTAGTTTTTTGCGTGGAGGACGTGCATTGTGACGAAAGCTCGATTCCATCTTAATGGTTGCAAGAATAATAGGCATAGGAATTCCATAGCGCATTTCCGCTCTTTGAGACACCTTACCCCAATTGTCAAAAAAACCATTTTTTTGTGCTAAAATAGCACAAGCATTATTTGTGTGGATGGGAGTGGTTGTTGTACATCCCTCTAGCAAAAACACCAGTGCCCCTAAAAACAAAAGGTGTCGCATATTCCTATTCCTCTCGTTTAAGAAATAAAACAAGATAGAGATACTAAAAAATGATTACCAATCAATAAAGAACATGATCTAACTTGTAATATTTAAGAAGCTTGCTTTGCTTTATTCCTCATCAGCAAAACGCAATGTTTGCGACTGAGCCAATGTTGTCATTTTTGTTGGTTCAGAGTAATTTTCTTTTAATTCGACAGTTTCAATGCGATTTGCCCGTTTCATGATTTTGGAGGACGATATCAAAATTCCCTCTATATCTTCACCTGCTTTATGAAAGTGCTTCTGTAGTGCGCGAACACGCGTATCCATTCGTCCAAAATCTTCCATCAATTTTGCTACTTCTGATTGAATTAAATGCGCTTGTTCACGCATCCGCGCATCTTTCATAATGGTTTGTACCACTTGGACAGAGAGCATCAACAAAGATGGTGAAACAATAATCACATGGGCTCTATTGGATTTTTGTACCAATGCCTCAAAGTCCTCATAAATTGTTGCGAAAATCGATTCAGATGGCACAAAAAGGAAAGCAGTGTCATGGGTTTCTCCAGGAATCAAATATTTTTGTGCAATATCACGAATATGAACTTCCATATCGGTACGAAATTGGCGTTCTGCCTCTTGACGCTCTTGCGCTGATTCTGCCTTACGCATAGCATTCCAAGCTTCCAGAGGAAATTTAGCATCAACAACAAGAGAAGGAGCTTTATTGGGCATATGAATGAGACAATCTGGGCGCTTTCCATTGGAAAGAACAGCCTGAAAAGCATAAGCGTTTGTTGGTAAGGCATCGGCAATAATTGCTTCCATCCGCCCTTGACCGAAAGTACCACGCGTCTGCTTATTGCTTAAAATGGACTGCAACTGAACAACTTGTCCCGTAAGCGATTGAATATTATTTTGTGCTGCATCAATCACTGCTAAACGTTCTTGCAAACGATTCAAATTTTCATAAGTGGATTTGGTCTGTACCTGAAGTGTTTGGCCTAAGCTTGTTGTCATCCCATTGAGTTGCTCACTGAGTGATTTATTCAATTCAGCTTGCCGTTGACCAAAAATTTCCGCCATCGTTTGCATTCGTCCTTGCATTTCAGCTTGTGTTTTCAGCAAAGTAGCCATCTGCATTTGTGCCTCACGTGCGCGTTCAGCAATTTCATTTTCCAAAAATGCTTTTTTTCGATGAGAATGTATCAACATAAAAAATGCCAAACAGACAAGTATAAATAAAAGCAAAAGCATTAGTTTAGAAAAAAAATCACCAGCGAGTATGGAAAAAAACGAATCAAACATAAATTGTAATATAACGCTCTTATTGTAAAAAAACGCAAGAATCCGTTATTCAATATTGACCAATAACAAACCATTGATTAATCTCTACTTATGCCAATGAGATCTTTAGTTACTTTACCTGATCCGATTTTACGGGAAGTGTCCAAACCTGTTGAGCAGGTCGATTCAGCTCTCCAAAAACTTGCGGATGACATGTTGGAAACCATGTATAATGCTAAGGGCGTTGGTCTTGCTGCTATTCAAATTGGTATACCGCTACGTATGTTGGTTATAGATGTCTCTGGAAATTCTGAAGATGAGCAGAAAAAACCACTTGTTATTATCAACCCTGAAATTTTATGGCTTTCAGATGAGCGTAATATTTACAAAGAAGGTTGTCTTTCTATTCCTGATTATTTTGCAGAGGTTGAACGTCCTAAACGCCTTCGTGTTCGCTATCAGAACCGTGAAGGAAAACAAACAGAAATTGAAGCAGACGATCTCTTAGCAACTTGCTTGCAGCATGAAATTGATCATTTAGATGGGCGCCTTTTTATTGATTACATTTCAAAGATCAAACGCGATATGGTGATACGAAAATTTAAAAAACGCGCAAAAGAAAAAAACATGCAGGAAGCAGTTTTGTAATGGCTTTACGATTAAGTTTTATGGGAACACCAGATTTTTCTGTTCCTATTTTACATGCTTTACTGGATGCAGGTCATGATGTTGTTGCTGTTTATAGTCAACCCCCTCGCCCAGCAGGACGTCGAGGGCTTAAATTAATCCCCTCACCTGTTCACAATGTAGCAAAAAAGAAATCCATTCCTGTCTTCACGCCTCAAACACTTAAAACAGCCGAACAACAGGAGCAATTTGCAGCACTTTCTGTTGATGCTGCTATTGTCGTGGCTTATGGACTCCTTTTACCTAAAGCTATTCTCGAAACGCCGCGTTTTGGTTGTTTTAATGCCCACGCTTCACTCTTACCACGTTGGCGTGGTGCTGCGCCTATTCAACGAGCAATTATGGCTGGTGATAAAGAAACAGGTATCATGATCATGAAAATGGATGAAGGGCTTGATACGGGGCCTATCGCTCTTTCTCGCTCCATCCCCATTACTGATAACACCACCACTGCTGAGCTTTCAAACAGACTTTCACATATTGGCGCAGAACTTATGGTAGAGACTTTATCAACTCTTGAAAAAGGACAACTTAAACTGACCCCACAATCAGAGGAAGGCATTACCTATGCGGCCAAAATTAGAAAAGAAGAGACCCGCATTGATTGGACAAAACCTGCAGAGTTTATTCATAGGCATATTCGCGCGCTCTCTCCCTCTCCTAGTTGCTGGTGCAACATGAATATCGGTGGACGAGAAGAACGTGTAAAAATTCTTGATAGTCGCTTAACAACAGGTCCTTCTCTTGAAATTGGACGGATAGAACCAGATTCTTTAATTATCCATTGTGGGCAAGGACGGATAGAAATAACCTCTCTCCAAAGATCTGGCGGTAAAATTCTTGAGTGCGCAACATTTTTGCGAGGTGCTCATATTTCTGCTGTTTTTTAAGATGCCACGTTTTAAACTCACTCTTGAATATGATGGTTCAAATTATGCTGGTTGGCAGCGTCAAGCAAAACTTCACACTATACAAGGAGCTCTTGAACAAGCACTCTTTTCCTTTAGTGGACAACAATTGACCATAACAACAGCAGGACGAACGGATGCAGGAGTACATGCTACGGGACAAGTTGCGCATGTTGATTTTGAAAAAAACTGGCATCCCCATACTGTACGTGATGCGCTCAATGCTCTTTTACGAAAACAGGGAGAAGTAATTTCAATCCTAAACGTAGAAAATGTCCCTGATGACTTTGATGCACGATTTTCCGCTATAAAACGCCATTATCTTTTTAAAATACTTAATCGTCGCTCTCCACCAGCCTTAAATGCCAAACGCGTGTGGTGGTTGCCAAAGCCTCTTAATGCTGACGCCATGCATGAAGCAGCGCAAAAGCTTGTAGGACAACATGATTTTACAACTTTCCGTTCAGCACACTGCCAAGCCAAAAGCCCTATTCGCACCCTTGAACGCCTCGATATTCAAAGAGAAGGTGAAGAAATTTTCCTTTATGCACAAGCTCGTTCTTTTCTTCATCATCAAATCCGTTCATTCGCAGGAAGCCTCATGGAAGTGGGTATTGGACGTTGGACAGCTCAAGATCTCGAAACAGCTCTTCATGCTAAAGATCGTAAACGTTGTGGTGTTGTTGCCCCCCCCTCAGGACTTTATTTAACCAAAGTAGAGTATTAATGATCCTTCAAGAGTGAACATCTCAAAAGTCGTTAAAGCAGTTTATAAAAAGAACGAATTTCTTCAAAAGCTTCTGCTGCTGTATTAACAAATTTTACAAAATTAATATCAGTAGGAGAAATTGTACCTTGTGCAGACAGATACTCAAAATTGACAGTATTGCTCCAAAATTCTTTGCCAAACAATAAAATTGGTACCTGTTTCATACGCCCCGTCTGTACTAAAGTTAATGTCTCAAACAGTTCATCCAGAGTCCCAAATCCTCCAGGGAAAATGGCTAGGGCTTTCGCTCGTACTAAAAAATGCATTTTGCGCATCCCCAAATAATGAAAATTGAAACATAAATGCGGCGACACATACGAATTAGGCTCTTGCTCATGTGGTAAAATAATATTCAAGCCAATCGTTGGAGCACCAACATCACAAGCACCACGATTTCCCGCCTCCATGATTCCTGGTCCGCCCCCCGTAACAACCACAAATTCACGATATTGTGTCGTAGCAGAATAAAGTGAGCACAAACGTGCAAACTCTCTTGCTTCATCGTAATAATGTGACATAGCATGCAAATTTTTCTTTTGTATTTCATTCTTTGCAGCCCACGCTGCTTGCCCAGGTTCAGGAATACGCGCACCACCAAACAAAACAACTGTTGATTGAATATCATATTCTTTAAGGGTTATTTCCGGCTTTAAAAATTCAAGACTAATACGTTGTGAGCGCAGCTCTGGACGCATCATAAAATCTTGATCGATATAGGCTAAACGATAAGTAGACGAACGCACCTGTGCTGAATTAGAGACTTTATGGATCTGTTGTAGAGCATCCTTCGTATGGAGAAGTGGTGTCCAGTTTTCTTGCTCCCTTTTTCTTTTTTCTTTACAGCCTTTTTTCATGCACCTGTCCTACTTCCTCATCGTTTTATTGACTGAACACATTTCTTCGCGTAGTTCATAGAGAATAAATCTTGAAGCTTTCAACTTGTTTAACGGAACTCTCGTCATGACCCATATCACACAACTTGAAATTATTATCGAACAAGCTTTTGACGATCGCGATTCCATCGATACTACCACAAAAGGCGAAATACGTGAGAGTGTTGAACATGCATTGAACCTTCTTGATAAAGGTGAAATCCGTGTTGCAGAACGACAAAAAAATGGACAATGGCATGTTCATCAATGGTTGAAAAAAGCGGTTTTGCTCTCTTTTCGGCTTAATCCTATGCAAATTATTACTGGTGGAATCAATGGGACACATTGGTGGGATAAAGTTCCTTCAAAATTCTCTGGTTGGCAAGAGGCAGATTTTAAAAGTGCTGATTTCCGTTCCGTTCCTGGAGCCATTGTACGTCATTCTGCTTACATTGCACCCAATGTTATATTGATGCCATCCTTTGTCAATCTTGGTGCTTTTATCGATGAGGGCACAATGGTTGATACATGGACCACCGTTGGTTCTTGTGCACAAATTGGTAAACATGTCCATCTTTCTGGCGGTGTTGGTATTGGAGGTGTTTTAGAACCACTGCAAGCAAATCCAACAATCATTGAAGATCATTGCTTTATCGGTGCTCGCTCTGAAATTGTTGAAGGCTGTATTATCCGTGAAGGTGCTGTTTTGGGAATGGGAGTCTTTATTGGAAAATCAACAAAGATTATTGATCGTACAACAGGTGAAATTTTTATTGGTGAAGTACCAGCCTATTCAGTGGTTGTACCAGGTTCTCTCCCTGGAAAACCTTTACCAAATGGTGAAGCAGGACCTAGCCTTTATTGTGCTGTTATTGTAAAACGCGTTGATCAAAAAACACGAGAAAAAACATCCATTAATGATCTTTTACGTTCTTAGACACAAGATTAATGCATAATAATATTTCATCGTTTTTTAACTTGAATAATAACCTCGAATACAAGGATTCTCTCATTTCAAATCCTTTCATAGTGAATCAATCACTATCATTTCCTTACACGTTACAAACGCAGTTGGTGTGTGGGTAAGAAACACTTTAAGAAAAGAGTGAAATACTTTTAATGAATTCTCTCAAGTGATAAGGGCTGTCATAATATTTTGAGCTGAAAAAGAGTATGATGGGTGCGCTTTGCACCTTTCTGACGCGTAAAAGCGGTAATGCCAAATGGATTTTATATCATTCACAGTGTATTTTACGTTATATTTTTCATAGCCCCCGTTGTGAAATGGAGTTTGATGTATTGAGTGATGATTTACGAAAACGAGCACGCCAATATGCAACATAAATGTATTTTGTTTAAAGCATTCTGTTTTACGTGAGAAAGTGACACCATTACGCAATACACAAAAACATGAAGCACGGCGCAATTCTATTTAAAGTATCCTTTAAACACCTGAACCAATCGACAAAAGCAAAAGCGCAATCAATGAGAGAAAATACCCCTTTTTTCATTATTTGTTCATTTTGAGCGCTTGAATAAATGCCGATTGTGGAATTTCTACTTTTCCAAATTGGCGCATCCGCTTTTTGCCTTCTTTTTGCTTTTCCAAAAGTTTGCGCTTACGTGTAACATCACCCCCGTAACATTTCGCTGTTACATCTTTACGCAAAGCACGAATCGTTTCGCGCGCTATAACTTTACCACCAATAGCCGCTTGAACTGGAATCTGAAACATATGCTGAGGAATAAGATCTTTCAGTTTTTCACACATTGAACGCCCGCGCTTTTCTGCAATCGTGCGGTGAACAAGCATCGATAATGCATCAATAGGCTCTCCATTCACCAAAATAGACATTTTAACTAAATCACCTTCTGCATAATCTGTCATTTGATAATCAAAAGAAGCATAACCCTTTGAAATCGATTTTAGCCGATCATAAAAATCAAAAACAACTTCATTCAGTGGTAAATCATACGTTACCATAGCACGGGTTCCAACATAGGACAAACCAACCTGTACCCCACGCCGCTCTTGGCATAGCTCTAAAATTGACCCAAGATAATTATCAGGAGTCATGATTGTCGCTCGAATCCATGGTTCTTCTATGGAAGAAATTTTAACCACATCAGGCATATCCGCTGGATTGTGCAACTCTTTAACAGAACCATCATTCATATTCATGCGATAAACAACTGAAGGTGCTGTCGCAATTAAATCCAAATTAAACTCACGCTCTAATCGCTCTTGAATAATTTCAAGATGCAGAAGTCCCAAAAAACCACAGCGAAAACCAAACCCCAAAGCCGCAGACGTTTCCATTTCAAAAGAAAAACTCGCATCATTTAAGCGTAATTTGCCCATGGCTGCACGCAAATCATCAAAATCGGCAGCATCAATTGGAAAAAGTCCACAAAAGACAACAGGTTGCGCCGGCTTAAAACCAGGCAAAGCATTTTCACAAGGACGACGCTCTTCAGTAATCGTATCCCCAACCCGTGTATCTGCTACCTCTTTGATAGAAGCAGTGATAAAACCAATCTCGCCCGGTCCTAACTCATCAACCTGTACCATTTTAGGTGTAAAAACCCCAACGCGCTCAACTGGATATTTTGCTCCTGTACCCATCATACGAATGGTTTGGCCTTTTTTTAAAATACCATCTATCACCCGTACCAAAACAATGACACCAAGATATGCGTCATACCAGCTATCAACCAACATTGCTTTCAAGGGATTTGCAACATCGCCTGTATGTGGAGGTGGTAATTGTGCAACAATTGCCTCCAGAACATCAGGAACTCCCAAACCTGTTTTTGCTGATATTTCTACTGCTTGAGATGTATCAATGCCTATCACATCTTCAATTTGTTCTTTAACACGCTCAGGTTCTGCTGCTGGAAGATCAACTTTATTGAGAACAACAACCAACTCATGGGAATTATCAATGGCTTGATAAACATTTGCTAACGTCTGCGCCTCTACGCCTTGGCTTGCATCCACCACCAACAGAGAACCTTCACAAGCTGCCAATGAACGCGAAACCTCATAAGCAAAATCCACATGACCAGGTGTATCCATAAGATTTAAAATATAGGTTTCACCATTCTTTGCTTTATAGTGTAAACGTACCGTCTGTGCTTTAATAGTAATTCCACGTTCACGCTCAATATCCATGGAATCGAGTACTTGTTCTTTCATCTCACGTGTATCAAGCCCACCTGTTATTTGAATCAAACGATCAGCTAAAGTGGATTTGCCGTGATCAATATGCGCCACGATGGAAAAATTACGAATATAATTACGATCTATTGTCATATAATGCGATTTAGCAAAGAATAATACAAAACGCAAAGACCAATTATGCTCCGGCTTCTATCAAAAGAATATAAACCTAAAAAGCTTCTCAAAACACAACTTTTTATAGCCTAAAAAATGAGGCTTTTGTTTGCTAAATTAAATCCAAGGGTGCTAAAATGATCCTTTCACATCTTATTTGATAACTCATATGCTGTAGTAAGCTGGCACCATCACACACTTTGCCAACCTCCAATATTACGACGATCCTTTACACTTGAAAAAGTTTATAAGAGATATGCCTTTCTTGTACAGTCTTTACCCACATGCCCCCCACCCACTTGTGATGTGTAAGCAAGTGATTTGGATTGATTTAACATGAAAATGATTTGAAGTGAGAAAGTTTTACAGTATTCAGGGTTCTAACTCAATGTGAATAATGATATATTATAATTATAAATCAATGTATTATCATATTTATATGATGGGCGTGTATATCATTTAGGCTTGCAATAAATTCGCAAGAAATGCTTTTTTATTTGTATGCAATAATCTTCTTTTTTAGCAATCTTATATAAGATAACATGAATATCGAGGGAGTTTCTTCTCAATTTTTAAAACTTTAGAAATATGCTCTATTGAGTGATGTTTTTATATACTTTTTATATAACTCCTTCTTTCCTCTATTAAAGATAAAACACACCAATCCTCTTTGATTCATTGGATAACGCATTGATTTATAATGATGCTCTGTGGTTTTTCTATACTTCATGTGGACCGTCAATGAATATGATGTATATTGAGAAAATTATCTTTTAAAAAACGATTTAATGTACAACGTTATGGGGTACTTTGGACGTTCTATTTTGCGTGAGAAGCGTAACTCTATTAAAGGACAAAAGAAATAACGTGCGACAGTGCATAGTTTTCATTATTCAAAAACATTACCGTAGATGTTTTTGAAAGTTGTAAAGCCGAATTTAAAGATGGGCGTTAATTTTTACCTTTATATCACCTCATGCTTTGGCTTAATAAAGGTTGTCTGCCCGTTTCAGAAGTTAGGCAAACAGATAGAAGCATACTATTTCTCCAATTTGGCATGCAAAAGCTGGAATAACTTATAGAACTTCTTAATCATCTTAATATTAAAAAAGCTTTAAAAATGAAAACTCTACAAGAAAAAATCTCATGCAATAAAATCATAATAAAAAAATGTATAGCTAATCAATTTTTTTAATTGCTTTATTTTTTTTACGCCATTGTGAAGGTTGTAATTCAGCCACAATGATCCCAATCAGAATAAGCAAACCGCCCAATAAAGCTAAGGGAGATAAATGTTCTCCAGCCAAACGCCCAACAATACCAGCCCATACCGGTTCACCTGCGTAAATGAGTGTCGCACGCGTAGGGGAAATAGACTTTTGTGCCCAATTCATAGCTAATTGAATGATGGCACTCATTAATGCCAATCCTATACCAATATTAAACCACACCCACGAAAATTCAGGAATGCTTTCACCCATCAAAGGCATACAAGCAAATGAAAAAAAACCACTAAAAAATAACTGAATAATGGTTACACGCCGACTATCAACCTTGTTCGCAAAAATTCCGATGAGTATGACTTCTCCAGCAATCGCTAAAGCGCCTAACAAAGTTAAAATTTCGCCTTTTGAAAAATCAAAATTTCCCGGCTTTTGTCCTGAAATAAATACAAGCCCAATAAAAGCGAAAATAATACCAATCCAACAAGCTAAACGGGGAGGTTTTTTAAAAACAATCCATTGCAAGATTGGAACCATCGGTACATAAAGCGCTGTGATAAAAGCTGACTGACTACTAATAATTGTTTGAAGTCCAGCTGCTTGAAAAGCATAACCAAAAAACATGGCTAAACCTATCGCCATCCCAGCGAAAACTTCATAAACAGTTATACCTTTTATAGAGCGCCAAAAAATTACCCCACATATAAGAGATGCAACAATAAAACGAAATCCAACAAAAAACAGAGGACCACTATAGCGTACCGCAATGTGAATGACTAAAAATGTAATGCCCCACAATATTGTCGCAGTAAATATTGCCAATTCTGGCTTACTTAATAAAGGATATTTAAACTGTTTTAGATTCACCATGAAAAACTTTCTCTTCCAATTTTCCCCACAATTTATGAAACAATAAGCGTTCCAACTCCCTGTTCGGTAAACAGCTCTAGTAAAACAGAATGAGGAGTTTTACCATTTAAAATGACAACACCTTCCACACCATTTTGAAGGGCTTTTATACAAGTCTCTACTTTTGGAATCATGCCTCCTGAAATTGTCCCATTTTTAATAAATTTCTCAGCTTCAGAAACTGTCAATTCTTTTAAAAGTTTACCCTGTTTATCCAAAACACCAGGAACATCAGTGAGAAATAAAAGGCGTTTAGCCTCTAATGCACCAGCAATAGCTCCAGCAAAAATATCAGCATTGATATTATAAGTTTTACCATCGCGTCCTGGAGCTACAGGAGCAAGAACTGGTATCATTTCAGAAGATGCTAAAAGATCTAGCAATGTGCGATCAACTTCAACGGGCTCACCAACAAACCCCAAATCTAAAACACGTTCAATATGCGAATCAGGATCAATGACAGTTTTATAAGCCTTTTCGGCAAAAACCATATTGCCATCCTTGCCGCATAATCCTATTGCCCATTCACCCTCAGCATTGATGAGAGCAACAATTTCTTTATTTATGGAACCCGCTAAAACCATTTCAACCACTTCAACGATCCGCTCATCGGTTACCCGTAGTCCGTTTTCAAATCGCGATTCAATCCCCATTTTCATTAAAATTTCAGCAATTTGAGGACCACCACCATGAACAACAACAGGATTAATTCCCGATTGCTTTAATAGAGCAATATCACGCGCAAATGCTCGCCCCAAAGCAGGATCACCCATAGCATGGCCGCCATATTTTACCACGACCGTTTCATTTTCATATTTTTGCATATAAGGTAAAGCAGACGATAAAAATGCTGCTTGTTTTTCCAAAACATCTACATCACCGTTTTTAGCATCATCCATCAATAGAGCCTCCTCATCACTTTTTACCATCTCTTAATGAAATTTAGGAAAAGTGAAAACAATAAAACCAAACTTTACTCTATCCACCCCCTCCCCTGAAAATCGTCAATTTTCCTCTAAATTACGAAAAAGGAATAGCGAAATGAAATACAAAAAACTTCCTTTAAAAATTGACAGCGAAAAATTAAACAAAATAGACGTAAAAAAATGTCATTATTTTATGATCTTATATATAAAATTGAAAAGCAAAATTTTGAAGCTAAGCCGTACATTCAACTCATTAGTTTATCACTATGGATACTTAACAATGAATAGGAATATATACAACCATTGATTTTGTAAGATAAAAATAAAGCTTCTTATCATAATAAAATTAACATATTCCCAAGATAAGAAATCACTCAACCGCTTTATAGCTTATCTCAATAAACTATAACTTTTGTTTTAAAAATTTGACTTTTTCTCAATCATTAAACATGAGGAAATGTCAACTGAACGCTCCTCATGGAGAATTATAATAAGTTGATTTATAATAATAATTTATCTTTTTATATCGTAAAATCGAAAAAAGGCTTTGCAAAATTATCATATATTGTGACTTTATTTCGATAACTCTTCAGAAGCATCTTCGTAAAAGCATTTAATTGTTTAGATTACTCTCTTCGTAAGATTTTATAAAACTTCTCATTTTTCATGATCTGTCATTAAGTTTTTCTTTCTGCATAGCGATACATGCTTGAATTATTCAATGTTTTTTAGAATTTTTAATTCTTTTAATTATGTTATTTTATGAAAAAAGATTCATTTCGTAAATTTCCCTTTCCATATCACTAATCAATTTCAACAATATATCGTGCTGTTTTCTAAGCATATTGTGCTATTTTTTATTGTATTATTTTTTCTTTTTAAAGGTAACTTCCTCTATCTTCCCACCAACTTTTTATTATGCCAATAAATTCAATTAAGTGAATTCCATCGAATCTGTTTCCCCACAAGAGAGATACATCGAATACCTCAAAACGTGTTTTGTTATGTCTTCTTTAGCATTCAACACACATTATCTCATCCCACAATTTCTTTGGAACAAAATAAACTTGATTATAGCGTTTTTTATTATCTGGAAGAACTATTTATGACATCAGAAATACAAAACTAAATCCGCATCTAAAAAGACATGATTACTGCTAAAAGCTACGATGAGGCATGTAAAAGCTATTCCGAATAAAATAACCCTTATTTTAAAGGAAGAAGTGATTAAAACTATGAGAAATGCCAAAAATAAAATCGGTTATAAGAAGTTGATACTTTATTTGAAAAAGATGGATTGCCTAACAGCTTATTTAGCGTTTCTTGGCAAGCCGCTACCTATTTTATAGTTTTATTATAGAGCCTTTAAAAAGAAATTTTGAGTGAAAAAATAAACACAAAAAATACTGAATGCATAAAGGCAGTTATCATGACACTGGCAATATTTATTATCAATCACTCAATTGCGTTCTTATATGGATAAGCCCTTTTTAAAATGTCATAGACACTCAAAAATAAGACTTATCCATAAAACTCATGAAATATAAAAACTATCAGCAGCAGGAGTTTATCCTAAATTAGCTGTCTCTCTCTTTTCTTTTCAAGAAAAAATGCTTTTCAAAGATAATGAGACAATAGAAAGCTTAATGAAAATAACTTTCCCACAGTTCTCTCTAATTATTCTGAGAACATTCACATATTTTAACCAGAAATATTTTCAAAAAATTCTTTCATACGTGAAAAAAAACCATGTGATTGCGGTGAATTTTCATGATTTGAGAGTTTCTCAAATTTTTGCAACAATTCACGTTGTTCTTGCGTTAATTTCTGCGGTGTCTCAATCGTGATATGGATGTAAAGATCACCCCTTGCTTGCTGACGGCGCAACATGGGCATACCTTTGCCTCTAAGGCGGAATTGACGTCCATTTTGTGTCCCTTCTGGAATCTTAACGCGTGCTTTAACACCATCAAGGTCGGAAACTTCAAACTCTCCTCCTAAAGCAGCTGTTACCATTGAAATAGGAACGCGACAGTGAAGATCTGCTCCTTCTCGCTGAAAAAACTCATGCGGTTTAATGGAAAGGAAAATATAAAGATCACCATTGGGGCCACCACGAATACCAGCATCACCCTCACCAGAAAGGCGAATACGCGTTCCATCTTCAATACCAGCTGGAACATTTACGCTTAATGAACGTTTTTTCTCTATACGCCGTGTCCCCTGACATTTGGGGCATGGATCCGTAATAGTTTCACCACGTCCATGACATGTAGGACATGTCCGCTCAATAGAAAAGAAACCCTGTGCAGCACGCACACGACCAGATCCATGACATGTTCCACAAACTTGCGGCTTAGAGCCTTTTCTCGCTCCTGATCCTTCACAAACATCACACGTAACGGAACTGGGAATATTAATTTCTGCAGTTTTTCCTGAAAATGCCTCTTCTAAAGTCACTTCCATATTATAACTCAAATCTGCGCCACGTTCGCGACTATCACCACGCTTACGGTGTGTCCCTCCCATAATCTCACCAAAAAAGTCTTCGAAAATATCCGCAAATCCACCACCAGCAGCAAAACCACCAAAGGGATTTGCTCCCCCCCCTTGACCACCGCTATTTTCAAAGGCCGCATGGCCAAATCGATCATAAGCAGCACGCTTCTGGGGATCTTTAAGAACTTCATAGGCTTCGCCAATTTCTTTGAATTTTCGCTCTGCCTCTTTATCCCCCGCGTTGCGATCAGGATGATATTGCATTGCCAACTTACGAAAAGCAGATTTCAACTTTTTATCATCACATTCGCGAGTCACGCCAAGAATTTCATAATAGTCAACCTTCATCATGTATTCCTGATAATTTTTCTGTCATCCATCTTTATGGATAATATTGCTTTTAATTTATATTTTTAGCAACAAAGTTGCAACTTATCTCAAATAATAAAGCCCAGCCTTATATTTCAAAGGCCGGGTTTATCAATTAATCAACACATATGCTGACACTATTTCTTCTTATCATTAACTTCTTCAAAATCAGCATCAACAACATCATCATTCTTTGCCTCTGTTTCAGTGTCAGCGCTCGCTGCTTGTGAGGCTTCGTACATAGCCTGTCCAAGTTTCATACTGACTTCTGCTAATTTTTGCATCTTTGTTGTTACTTCTTCCGTATCACTGCCTTCAAGCGCAGATTTCAAATCAGATATTGCTGTTTCAATCTGTCCCTTTTCTTCAGCTGATACTTTATCGCCATATTCATTGAGCGACTTTTCAGTTGAATGAATAAGAGCCTCCGCTTGATTTCTAGCTTCAACACCTTCACGGCGTTTTTTATCCTCAGCCGCGTGCTCTTCTGCATCCTTTACCATTTTTTCAATATCAGCATCACTTAAACCACCTGATGCCTGAATACGAATTTGATGCTCTTTACCTGTTCCCTTATCTTTGGCCGAAACATTAACAATACCATTCGCATCGATATCAAAAGTAACTTCAATTTGAGGTATACCACGTGGTGCTGGAGGAATACCAACAAGATCAAATTGAGCCAATAACTTATTATCACTTGCCATTTCCCGTTCACCTTGGAAAACACGAATCGTTACAGCACTCTGGTTATCATCAGCTGTCGAAAAAACTTGCGATTTTTTCGTGGGGATAGTGGTATTGCGCTCAATAAGGCGTGTGAAAACCCCACCCAAGGTTTCAATACCCAAAGATAAAGGTGTTACATCTAGCAACAACACATCTTTGACATCGCCTTGCAATACACCTCCTTGGATGGCAGCACCCATTGCGACCACTTCATCAGGATTAACGCCTTTGTGGGGATCTTTACCAAAGAAGCTCTGCACAACTTGCTGAATCTTGGGCATACGTGTCATTCCACCCACTAAAACAACTTCGTCAATCTCACCGGCCTTTAATCCAGCATCTTTCAACGCAGCTTTACAAGGTTCAATGGTACGCTGCACTAAATCGTCAACGAGAGATTCAAATTTTGCCCGAGTCAATTTCATTGTTAAGTGCTTGGGACCTGATTGATCTGCCGTGATAAATGGTAAATTGATTTCTGTTTGCTGTGACGAAGAAAGCTCAATTTTTGCTTTTTCTGCCGCTTCTTTTAAGCGCTGTAAAGCGAGTTTATCATTCTTCAGATCAATTCCTTGCTCTTTTTTGAATTCATCGGCAAAATAACCAACCAAGCGCATGTCAAAGTCTTCACCCCCTAAAAACGTATCTCCATTGGTTGACTTAACCTCAAAAACCCCATCTCCAATTTCAAGGACTGAAATATCAAATGTACCACCACCAAGGTCGTAAACAGCAATTGTTTTTCCGTCCTTTTTGTCCAAACCATAAGCTAAAGCAGCAGCAGTTGGCTCATTAATAATCCGTAAAACTTCAAGTCCAGCAATTTTACCTGCGTCTTTCGTGGCTTGACGTTGCGCATCATTAAAATAAGCAGGAACCGTAATAACGGCTTGTTCAACTTTTTCACCAAGATAAGATTCTGCTGTTTCCTTCATCTTTTGCAAAATCATAGCTGAAATTTGTGACGGAGAATATTTCTTTCCCGCCTCTTCAACCCATGCATCACCATTGTCACCTTTAACAATTTTATAAGGAACAAGCGCTTTATCTTTTTCAACCATAGGGTCATCAAAACGGCGCCCTATCAAACGTTTAACTGCAAAAACTGTCCCTTCAGGATTTGTCACCGCCTGCCGTTTAGCAGGTTGCCCAACAAGCCGCTCCCCCCCATCAGTAAAGGCAACAACGGAAGGTGTTGTTCGCGCTCCTTCTGAGTTTTCAATAACTTTTGCGTTTTTGCCATCCATAACAGCCACACAAGAGTTCGTTGTCCCCAAATCAATACCAATTACTTTTGCCATATTATAATCTCCATTCAGCAAGCTACCTCAACCTTCATAAAGCATCTTTTTAAGATAGCTCCTCATAACACCTAAAGCCCGTATATTGCTTCAAGCAACATAAATAATAATAAACTGCAAGTCGCAACAAGCCTTGCTGCCTCGTATATAAGAACAGGCTTTTATTGCTACAAGAGAATAATGAGAGAAACATCTCCAAAATAAAAAATTTATTTTAAAATAGGCACGCTAATGACCCATAAATACCATATTTATGAGAGACTTGAGAGTATAACATATTTTTCTTGCGATTCTTAAAAAATATATCTTTCTATAAAAATTAAAAAATAAAAGAATGATTGCACTCTCGCTCTTGATCTTCTCATCATTGATAAAATCATACTCACGTAAAAGCTTTTTAAAAGGCGAATAATTTATATCACAAATATTATAAATTTTCCTTGGACTAAAATAGTCATCATATCTAATGCTCATATCAGTAAAGGTATTATCTATCGATCTCCTTTCAAAAATTCTCCTTCTAACGGTCTCATTGTTTGCGGCTTTTGAAATCTGTGCTTTAAATTCACCTAAAGCGTTTTTTCTTAACTGTATAATTTTGAACTTTGAAAATATATAAAAATACCTCTGTATAAACGCTTTAAAATGCCAAGAGCTGTCATAATATTAAAAATTGGTAAAGTGGTTGATGATTGTTCTGTATTATATCTTCATTAAGTAAAATAGTAGTGCATCATAGATTTTATACCATTTGCAAATACTATTTATGAGATGAACACGGAAGCGTTAAGAGGTGTGTTGTCATTGTAAATCTTACTGTCTTCTTTTAAATTTCAAGAATTCTATGATTTTTATATTCAAATCAATTTTATTTTAGCATTTCTTTCTTTTATTTTAAATAAAAGCTCTGCTAAAATAAAAAATATTCAAAGTATGAATCTTATGAAGGAGGGTAAATCAATGATGACATCTATTATTAAGAAAATAACAAATCTCATCTTTAAGAATATAATACATACACAATATCCATACAAAAAGGTTATCATAAATATCGTGTGTGCTCTTCTCTTTGCTGGTATAACCCTGCCAGCAGGTGCTCAGCAATATAAACTTGGCGACATAGAAATTCTCAATCCTTGGACACGCGAAACACTTAGAGGTATAAGAGTTGGTAGCGGTTATCTCTACATTATTAATCACAGTAATACCCCAGACCGTTTGGTTTCTATTTCCACAAACGGAGTAAAAACAACAGAGATACACTCTATGGCTGTCGTTAATGATATTATGAAAATGGAAAAAATGCACAATGGCATTGAAATTCCGGGAAATGGCGAAATCACGCTTAAGCCTGGCGGTGATCATATTATGTTCATGGGGCTTTCACAACCATTTAAGTTAGGTGATAAAATTAGCGCAAAATTAACATTTGAGAAAGCAGGAACCATTGATGTTGATTTCTCTGTAAACGCTATGAAAGTACCATCACCTTCTAAATCCTCTCCTGTTCATTAAGCTCCTTTTATTATAAATACACACTTTATAAAATGAAGAAGCGTGAAATTTTTTACGCTTCTTTATTTTTTGTTTAATGCCATCAGTAAAAAATTATCCCCTTTGATGAATTAACTATGGTCAATTTCAGGAATACGTAAAACTTGTCCAGGATAAATTTTATCGGGAGATTTTAGCATTGGCTTATTGGCTTCAAAAATAAATGTGTTTTTATTACCTTGCCCTTTTCCATAAACCTCTTCAGCAATTTTCCAAAGATTATCACCAGATTTAACCTCATAAAAGCGAGAAGTTTTTCTAGGCGTTGTATCTATAACCTTTAATTGATCAACATCTACAGAAGAGATACCTTGTGAATTGCCAACAACCAGCAGTGCTTTTTCAAGTGTTTCCCTATCTGGAACTTCACCGCTTAAAATAGCTTTACCGTCTTCAACTTGAATATTGACTTTTTCTGTACCGAGTTGAAAATGATCAAATGCTCTCTTAAAATCCTTTTCTTTTGGTTCATGGTCCCCAATACCTAATTTTTCCCCTACAGTTTTAATAAAATTAAAAAATCCCATTACGACCTCCTTTCGTGTAGCAGAAACAAATTTTTGTGCATATATTGCCACATTCTTTTCTTTGCTCTTAAAACACATAGGCAGATTTTCTAAACTTCAACAATCAAAACTACATCTGTTCAATTATGAGACAAATACAATAATAAACTTTGTAATAAACCTTGATAAAAAAAGCCTTTATGAAAATTTTCTCTCAAATGAAGGGATCTTAATAGACGTAGAAACATTATAAATTATGAAAGCAAAACAAGATTTTACAGTAATGACAGAAGGTTTTTTACTTTGCTACAATTTGTATCATATTTGTTTTGCAAAAAAAATATGAACTCCCATATAAATAAGTGTGGGTAATTTGCTACCACAGCAATAGAAAGGTCTAAGAAACCATGAAAGATACACCAACAATCACGCAAACGATTGTACTTGTTGATGATGATCGCAATATTTTGACATCTTTATCTTTTGCGCTTGAGACAGAAGGATATCGGGTTGAAAGCTATACAGATGGAGCATCTGCACTCAAGGGTCTCACACTTCACCCTCCACACTTAGCTATTTTTGATATTAAAATGCCCCGAATGGATGGGATGGAACTTTTGCGTCGTTTGCGTCAAAAATCTGATCTTCCAGTTATTTTTCTTACCTCTAAAGATGATGAAATTGATGAATTATTTGGTCTCAAAATGGGAGCTGATGATTTTATTACTAAACCTTTCTCCCAACGTCTTCTTATTGAACGCGTGAAAGCTATTTTACGCCGTTCTAATGCACGTAACCAACCGCTTTCTACAGGAACTTCTTCCACCTCTTCTCTCAAACGCGGAGATCTTGTGATGGATCAAGAACGCCACACCTGTACATGGAAAGATAAACCTGTTATTTTAACCGTTACGGAATTTTTGATTCTGCAAACCTTAGCACAAAGACCAGGAGTTGTAAAAAGTCGTGATGCTTTAATGGATGCTGCTTATAGTGATCAAGTCTACGTAGATGATCGCACCATTGATAGTCACATTAAACGTCTGCGTAAAAAGTTTAAACAAGTGGATGATGATTTTGCAATGATTGAAACACTTTATGGTGTAGGTTATCGTTTCCACGAGGTATAAAACTACTTTGTCGCAAAAATTTGAATGGCAATCAAATCGATGACAGACAATTCTCAACTGGAAACTTTACAAAAAACAACCGTTAATGGTACATCCTCAACGCCATTTCTTATGTTCGCTCGTTTGCATCTTCGAACACAACGTCTCTTTAGACAATTGCTTTTTTCCAGCCTCACACGTCGCATTGTTATATTAAACATTGCTGCTCTTGCCGTTTTAGTTACAGGCATTTTATACCTTAACCAATTTCGCGATGGTTTAATTGAAGCAAAAATCAAAAGTTTATGTACCCAAGGAAAAATTATTGCTGGGGCTATTGCTGCTTCTGCAACAGTAGATACAAATTCTATCCTCATTGACCCTCAAAAACTCTTAGAGTTACAGACTGGTGAAAGCGTTACACCCGCTCCTCAATCAACCGATTCTTGGGATTTTCCTATTAACCCTGAGCAAGTTGCCCCTCTTTTACGGCGTCTTATTACACCTAAAACGACAAGAGCACGTATCTATGATCGTGATGCTACTCTCCTTCTTGATTCGCGCGTTCTTTATTCTAGTGGAGAAGTTTTTAGTTATGATTTACCCCCACTTAAAACAGAACAAAACATGTGGGATCGCCTTACTTCATGGTATTCAAGCGCATTTTATGGCAAAGGTATTGCTCTTGACAGAGAACAAACAAAAACCAGTGGTATTGCTTATCCAGAAGTGTACCGCGCATTAAACGGATCTCTTGCTACGGCTAAAAGACGCAACAGACAAGGGCAATTAATTGTTTCTGTTGCCGTTCCTGTTCAACGCTATCGCGCAGTGGTT
Organism: Bartonella sp. OC16QHHD; assembly: GCF_042194035.1. Classification (NCBI taxonomy): domain Bacteria; kingdom Pseudomonadati; phylum Pseudomonadota; class Alphaproteobacteria; order Hyphomicrobiales; family Bartonellaceae; genus Bartonella; species Bartonella sp. OC16QHHD. Next base: position 102,228 of record NZ_JBHIMJ010000014.1, read on the forward strand.
GGAGCTCTTCTTCTTTCAACCACTGGTTCCGATATTGATAACATTGTAAAAGGCGAAAGACTGGTTATCTTTAAAGTTTTTGCCGTTGTAGGTAGCGTACTTTTGGTTCTTTCTCTCTTTTTGGCCCATACGATTGCCCATCCATTAAGTAAATTATCTGCCTCGGCTAATCGAGTGCGTAATGGCAATAATCAGCGTGTAGAAATTCCTGATTTTTCAATGCGTGAAGATGAAATTGGTCACCTTTCAACTTCTATTCGTGATATGACTAATGCCCTTTATATGCGTATTGAAGCCATTGAACGTTTTGCTGCTGATGTAAGCCACGAATTAAAAAATCCTCTCACCTCTCTACGCAGTGCTGTTGAAACGCTCCCTCTGGCTAAAAATGAAGAAGCACAAGAGAAATTGCTGGAAATTATTCAACATGATGTGCGCCGCCTTGATCGGTTGATTACAGATATTTCTGATGCATCGCGACTCGATGCAGAGCTTGCACGAGAAACCGCAGAGATTGTTGATATGACGCCGCTTTTGGAAAGTCTTGTTCATGCTGTTCAGGAAGTGTATCGTAATACGCAAACTATTGATATAAGCCTTAATATTGTCCCACGTCCTCATGGAAAAGCTTATCTTGTATTGGGACATGAACTTCGTTTAGGACAAGTGATTTCAAATCTTCTTGAAAATGCGCGTTCTTTTATTCCTCGGAATCGTGGCAAAATTTGCATTACTATGAAAAGTCATGCTTCAACCCTTATTTTAACCATTGAAGATAATGGCCCAGGTATTCGTTCAGAAAATATTGAACGCATTTTTGAACGTTTTTACACAGATCGACCAAATGAAGATGCTTTTGGACAAAACTCTGGACTTGGCCTTTCTATTAGTCGGCAAATCATCGAGGCTCATAATGGGACAATTACAGCCGAAAATATTATCGATCCTACACTTGGGAAGTGTAAAACTGGTGCACGTTTTACTATTATGCTTCCGCTTGCTAAATAAATCTTTTATCCAAAGTAAAAGGCATGAAAACAAAATGTGAAATACTCCACGCAAATTGCCTTCAACTGGGCGGCAAGGGGCTGTTAATTATAGGTCCATCGGGATCAGGAAAATCAACCATCACCCTTTCTTTGCTTGACCGCGCTGAGTGGTCAAAACGTGAAGCGAAGCTTATCAGTGATGATTATACAATGTTGCGTGCGGAAAATGGAAAGCTTCACGGATACACTCCCGATAATTTAGAGGGCGGCATCGAGATTCGTGGCGTTGGTCTTTATATGATAGAATTTAAAAAGCACACAACTATCGATTGCGTTATTTTTCTCGGTCCGGAATATGAACGTTTTTCCACAAATAAAACTTTTCAATTTGAAAATTTGCACATTCCTCTTTTAAAACTTCCCTCTCTTCGTGAAGCCGATTGTACAGCCATTTGTCAAGCTATTGAAGCATTTTTGTTTAGAAAAATATGGCAAAAATCTGTCTAATTTTTTTCTAAAGATAAAAAAATCACAATTTTTGCCTTTTTTTTGCAAATTTTTCTTGGCAGCAAGATAAAGCCTTGTACAATGTCTTTCCCACCAACTATGGTCGGGTCTTATTAGTTAACAGGAGTTTGCGTAAATGATTGGACTCGTGCTTGTAACGCACGGTGAGCTGGCTGTCGAATTTTTACATGCCGTGGAACATGTTGTTGGAGTACAAGAAAAGTTCGCAACAATATGCGTTTATCCCGATGACGATATAGATCAGCGCCGAGGTGATATTATAGCCGCAGTAACCGATACAGATACGGATCATGGCGTCATCATATTAACAGATGTGTTCGGTGGAACACCATCAAATATAGCTATCCCTGCTATTGAAAAAGGACGCGTTGAAATGATTGCGGGTGTTAATTTGCCCATGCTTATTAAACTGATTTCTATTCGCAAATGTCCTGATATTTCATTATCAGACGCGTTAAGAATAGCACAAGAAGCAGGGCGTAAATACATTAATGTACCAAGTATAATTTTATAGCGGATAATAAAATACCAATGTTTTCCAAAGATACCCTCCCATGTATAAGTCGTCATTTCAATATCTGTAATAAACGTGGGTTGCATGCACGTGCTTCTGCAAAATTTGTACAAACTGTTGACAATTTTAATGTTACTGTTGAAGTTGAAAAGGACGGAAAAATTGTTGGCGGATCATCAATTATGGGACTTATGATGCTAGCGGCTTCATCCGGTTGCAACCTCACCATTCGTGTTTCAGGACCAGAAGCAACAGATGCTCTTAATGCTCTTGAAAAGCTCATCAATAACAACTTTGGAGAGGAAAACTAGTGCTTTTTCATCATAAACAAGGATGATGATTCTTAGAAAATAGGAACTTTCCATCATTATTTTGAATTTTAATTTCTCTTCCCGCTTTTATACCAATATTCATATCCATTATAGATTGGCATAATTATCATAAATGTAAAAGCTTATAGTAATTTTGTTATGCTCGTTTTTTTCTTCCTTTCCTAACATTATTTGACCAATTTGAATAGTTTTGCGTATTATGGCTATTCCCCGACTTAATCATATAATTAAATTTTTACAGAAAAGAGAACTCTTCACCTTGTATTAAAGTATGCTTTATTTTAGACTAAAGATAAACGTCAAAATAATTTCGCACATCAAAAATCTATCAACTTTTCTTATTTTCTGCTAACTTTGTAGCCTTTATAATACACAAGTAATCTTCCATTGCACATCATTGTGATACAGATCCTGAAAACGCAATTCTTATCAATGTCATAACCATTTTCTTAAAACGAATAAGCTTTGTACGCTCATAATTATAGTAAGCATTTTTTAGACATTCTTTTTCTATACTATTGCCTTGTTTTCTGTGATACGTGCCCCGCCCTTATTATCTATATTGCGCTTGAGATAGCATCTTTCATTATAAGGAGATAATATCATGGGTCGTCTATTTAGTGCTCTTCAGATTCCTCAACAAACAACAAAAGCCCTCGTATCATTGCAAAATGGCTTACCAAAAGCGCAATGGATCAACCCGCAAAATTTTCATGTCACCTTATCTTTTTTTGGCAAAATTGAAAGCTCCTTAGCAGATGAAATTATGCATACCTTTAACACTATAGAACTTCCTTCTTTTACGCTACAGATAAAAGGTTTTGAAGTTTTTGGTTCAGAAAATGCTCCTCATTCTCTTGTGGTTCGCATTGAACCTTGTGAAAAGCTTATTCTTTTACATGAAAAGACGCAATATATCCGGAATAAATTAGAGTTAAAGCCTGATAAAAGACTATTTATTCCGCATATCACTCTTGCACGAATATTTGATATTAATCTTAAAGATCTTTCTTATTATCTATCTTTTCAAGATGATTTTTTTGTTCCTCCTTTTGAGGTTGATCATTTTGTTTTATTGTTATCGGCCTCTCCCTTAAATAAGGCTCCCTATATTGTAAAAGGAAGTTGGGCGCTTCAAAGATAAAAGGGTGTTTATAACACCCTTTAAAAACCCTTTAAGAAAAGACTTCATATATGTGTGATTGCAGGGAATACTGCATTTTATGTTAGAGATTTATTATTGATGTGTTTTAAGCCGAATCAGCTTCAACAGAAGCTTCTTTTGCTCCTCCTTTAGCTACACCCACTATAGCTGGACGCAGCACCCTTTCCCCGATAATATAACCTGCCTGAACCACTTGTTGAACAGTATTATCTGGAACATCAGCATTGGGAATTTCAAACATCGCTTGATGAAAGTGAGGATCAAATTTTTGCCCCTCTGGATGAATTTTTTGCACCCCATGACGTTCTAATGCTGCCATCATGGCACGTTCAGTCATTTCAACGCCTTCTGCCAATGATTTCAAACCAGCATCACTCTCCCGTGCACCTTCTGGAATAGCTTCCAAAGCACGATTGAGATTGTCAGAAACCGATAACATATCCCGTGCAAAATTAGCAATGGAATAAGCCTTTGCATCCGCCACATCTCGCATAGTACGGCGTCGAAGATTTTCCATATCTGCAACAAGACGTAAAAGTTGATCTTTCAATTCTTTATTTTCATCCTGCAAAGACGCTAAAAGATCACTAATCTCATTGCTTTCTGTTTCAACGACTTCGTGTTCCTCTGTTTTATGTGTTTTTAAAAATTCATCGGCTGCCTGTTTAAGTGTATTACGATCAGCTGGATTTTTTAAATCACAATTTTCAAATGAAGCGTCAGTAAATTTGTTTTTTTCATCAGACATAAAAATTTTATTCCTTCATAAGATTCGTTATTCTCGATATCGAAATTCTACAGACAAAAATCAAGGGGTATCGATGTATATAATACAATGAGCTTTTATAGTACAAATACTTACTTGCATCGTTTTAACGCAATAACTGTGACACAAGTTGAGCTGTATAATCAACCATGGGCACGATCCTTGCATAATTAAGCCGTGTAGGACCAATAACACCTAAAGCACCAATGACTCTTTGTTGTGAATCACGATAAGGTGCTACAACTAAAGAAGAACCAGAAAGTGAAAATAACTTATTTTCTGAACCAATAAAAATTCTAACCCCAGAACCTTCATCCGTTAAATCGAGAAGCTGTGCCATACTCTCACGCGTTTCAAGATCATCAAACAAATGGCGTAATCGTTCTAAATCTTCTTCTGCTTTCACATCTTCAAGTAAATTGCTACGCCCGCGAACAATGAGGTGTATTTTATGATCAGCACCTTCTCCTCCCCAAAGAGCTAATCCCGTTTCAACAAGATGATGCGATAAATCATCAAGTGCAGCCCGTGTTTCTGCGCATAAGCGGGCAATTTCCCCTTTAGCTTCACTCAATGTACGCCCTTGGATATGGGCATTGAGAAAATTCATTGCTTCCGTCAATTGTGCATGAGTAACCCCTTCTGGTAAATGAACAATACGATTTTCAACTTCACCTTGTTGAGTCACCAAAACGGCAAGAGCGTGCTCCCTATCAAGGCGCACAAATTCAATATGTTTCAATGTTCCTTCTTGTTTTGTTGCTAAAACAAGCCCTGCCCCACGTGAAAGATCTGAAAGAACTCGGCTTGCTTGAACAAGAAAATGTTCAACCGATTGTGCATGACCAGCCTCTTTGACTTGCATTTCAATATTTTCTCGCTCTTCGTTTGGCAAATCACCCGCTTCCATAAATGCATCAACAAAAAAGCGTAAACCTGATTGTGTTGGCATTCGACCCGCAGAAACATGTGGTGCATAAATCAAACCGAGATGTTCAAGATCACTCATCACATTGCGAATCGTCGCAGGCGATAATGTCTGTTGTAAAAGCCGCGAAAGATTACGTGATCCTACAGGTTCACCATCATTAAGATAAGCTTCAACAATATGGCGAAAAATATCACGCGAACGTTCATCAAGATATTTTAGTTCATTATCAATAGTTTTGTGCTTCATCACAATTGTTTCACTACTTTTAAAATCCTCATCTCTTATATAAGTTTTGCCAAGGTTTGGTCAAATAGTCTAAAGTAGTATAAAAACATATTATCCTATTGAGCTGTAAAATGCTACCTTTCAGAGTGATGCTTGATAAATTACGCGGGAAATATTTTTTTGTTAGAGTGTGTGAGAAATATTTAAGATTAAGAGTTGATCTGTAAAGTGGTCTGCTGTAGGGACTTGTCAAGAGAATCTAGATTGATTAAAAACCGCTGTAAATAGAAAATTTCACCCTTTAGAGCAAGCAGAAAATTGGAAATTTACCATAAAATGCTATCATAAAAAAGACATGTCTTTCTTATCTTTGCAAGATTATCTTCGTGCAAGATAAAAATTTTTATTGGAATAAAATATCATAAAACGTGTAAAATAATCATATCATGTAAAATCAAGCAGAATGTGTGTGTATGAGCATTTAAACCGGTTTTTAGCACAAAAATAATTCCCCTTTCATTTTTGGAGAAATCTATATGAGAAGCATAGCAGATAAAAAACTTGTCATTGCTACACATAACACCGGAAAATTGCATGAAATCACTACTTTAATTACGCCTTTCGGTTTAATAATACAATCGGCAAAAGAACTGGGCTTGCCAGAACCAAAAGAAACGGGAAAAACATTTGAAGAAAATGCTTATATTAAAGCTTTTTCAGCAGCAAAAAAAACAGGACTTCCTGCACTCTCTGATGATTCAGGCTTAGAGGTAGATGCATTGGAGGGTGCGCCAGGCGTTTATACCGCTGATTGGGCAATTCAAGCCGATGGTACACGTAATTTTCCAAAAGCTATGAAAAAAATAGAAAATGAACTCCAAAAAGTCGGAGCACGAGAAAAAAGTCAACGGAAATGCCGTTTTATATCAATCATTTGCATTGCATGGCCTGATGCTCATGCAGATTACTTCCGCGGATGCGTTGAAGGAACGTTCATTTGGCCTCCACGGGGAGACAAAGGCTTTGGTTTTGATCCTATTTTTTTACCCGATGGATATGAAAATACCTTTGGAGAAATGTCAACAGAGCAAAAACACAACTGGAAACGTAATGATCTTCCCCCTCTTTCGCATCGCGCACGTGCTTTCAAACTTTTGGCAGAAAACCTTTTAGCATTCTCATGAATGAACCTTTCGGCATTTACATTCATTGGCCCTTTTGTGCAGCTAAATGTCCTTATTGTGACTTTAATTCGCATGTTCGCATCCATGGTGTTGATCAACCACGTTTTGTCACCGCCTTTAAGCGCGAAATAGAAACGCAATACCACAAAATAGGCCCACGCCATATTACAAGTATTTTTATTGGTGGAGGAACCCCTTCTCTTATGGAGCCACAGACTGTCGATGCCCTATTGCAAGCACTTGCAAAAAAATGGGTAGTCGATGATAAAGTTGAAATTACATTAGAAGCCAATCCATCCAGTGTGGAAGCAGAGCGCTTTCGTGGATACCGTGCGGCAGGTGTTAATCGCTTATCTCTAGGAATACAAGCGCTCAATGATAAAGCATTGCGCAAACTTGGCCGACTCCATAATGTGGAACAAGCTCTTTGCGCCATTACTTTAGCACGGAAAATTTTTCCACGTTTATCCTTTGATCTCATTTATGCCCGTCCCGAACAAACCCTTGAACAATGGAAATCTGAACTTGTACAAGCAATTGATTTAGCAGCGGACCATCTTTCTCTTTATCAATTGACAATCGAAGAAGGAACTGCCTTTAAACGGCTTCATGATGCAGGAAGACTTATCCTTCCCCCATCAGAGCTAGCAGCAGATCTGTATCATCTTACTCAAGAAATAACGGCACTAAATGGACTTCCTGCCTATGAAATCTCAAACCATGCAATGCCCGGTGCCGAATCAGCACACAATCTTCTTTATTGGCGTTATCACCAATATGCAGGCTTTGGTCCAGGAGCACATGGACGTTTCATTGAGCACACACCGAATCATTCCTCTTTCTGTTCAAAAACATTGTCATCACACCTTGAAAACCGCGAACGTTATGTCACAATAAATGAAAAGCATCCCGAACAGTGGCTTAATTTGGTAGAAACAACAGGACATGGCTGTATTGAAACGGAACATTTAACCACTGAACAACAGGCAAATGAAATGCTCCTTATGGGATTACGCCTTTGCGAAGGCTTAGAACTTATACGCTATGAAACCTTAAGCCCTAAACGCATTCCAATGGAAAAACTGATCGATTTACAACACCAAGAATTGATAGAAATGGTGGATAACCAACGCTTAAAAGCAACAACCAAAGGACGTATTGTTCTTGATCACATCATCAGCCAACTCGCAAACTAAAGTTTTTATAACAACATACTTATTTTAATCATAATTATCATTTTTCACAGCAAAGGTGAGATTAGAATATCGTGAGATTCTCTCATTTCAAAACTATTTATAGCAAGTTAGTTACCGCCATTTGCTTACACCTTAAAAAGGGAGAAGCATGTGGATAAAAACTATAAAAAAGGAGTAAAAAGGCCTCTGATGAACACTCTTAAATGCTAAAAGCTATTGCAATATTTTGAGCTAGAAAGTGTATGGTGGTCTAACTTTCTTTTTCATAAACGCAAAGATGGTGAGGCACTGTAGACTTTATACGCTTCACGGAAAATTTTATACTACACTATTCATAAGCACCGTAGTGGCATAAATGTGATAAACATTGAGAAAATTTCTTTAAAACAATTACGTGAATGCATAATACGATAATGTATTGTTCTTTATGAAATCGTGGCACCATTTAAAGAACCAGAGAAATAAGCATGAAACCATGTATCAATCTCTAATTATTTAAAAAGATATTACTCTAGTTACTTTTGAAAACCGTAAAACCGAATAAAAAAAGGAGAGTAAAAAAGCACGCTGATTTTCACCTTTATACCTTTTATATTTTCCCTCAATGAGGTTGTATGTCTGTTTCAGAGATTATAAAAAATAGATATACACAATACTTTTATCCTATTCTGGCATATAAAAGCTGTTGTCGCAAAAAATACTGAACCAATATTTATTTGAGATACGCGGCTGTATGATTGGTGTTGATTTATAGATAACAGCAACATCATGAGCTTTATTACACAAATAATGCACTCAAATGGCAAATATACCAAAGATGAATCGAGATTGCTTTGTTAGCGAGCGAAATGACATTAATCCCATATAATTTCACTTGTATGCGTACATGCTTATGAGTATCTATACGCGTCCTTTAAGGTTATTTTATTAAAAAATTGAGAATAATACTAGGACAATCCTTGGCTAAAGAAGTCAACGTGATGCTACAAAAGAATTTCTGTGTACCTTTATCATAACCAATATTAAAGCTGATTAAATAAGCTCACCTTCTATCTCGTAATGATATTGCAACGGAAGTTCTTGGGGACAAAAAAAGCAGAGCAAAATATATGAAATAAAATAAACTTAAAGCGCTTTTCCTATAGTCTTTATTCTAAGAGAGTCTAATTGAAATAAGAGGTACCTTTTGTGAGAGCTCAGAAACCATATTAAAACATGAGCTGTGAATGAGCGCATTTATGTTGTACGAACTTTTTACAATAGCAGCATGTTTTTGTGTGTCTTCATGACTTCAACCTGTCACTACACAATGATGATATAATATTCATTGTTTTCCATATATGATTGCACTGCCTTTCTACACCTTAAAGAACGAATATTTTCAATCCAACATGGTCTAAATAGTTCTGCTTCTTCAAGCAGTCCTCTTTTGGCTTTCCAATTATGTAATTCAATTAACTAAAGATTCTACAGACAAGAATCCCAACTTAAGAATATTCATCACTTACTCTAAAACCACTTAATATATTAAGTTTTACGGAACTCGTATCACCATACCTTAAATGGTAATATCTTATGGCACAATAAGATAAAAGTATTTTTGAACCAGCAATCTTTTCTTTATGAAAAAAAATCAATAATAAAACGCTCATAAATAGTAGTAAGCGTTTCCACTGCATCAAGGGCCACACACTCATCTACCATATGCATCGTTTGCCCTGGTAAGCCGAATTCAACCACTGGGCAATAATCCTTAATAAATCGCGCATCCGAACTACCACCTGAAGTGGAACATTCTGGTATATTCCCTGTTACACTTTTAATAGCATTGGATAAAGTTTGAATAAGTTTATCATTTTTGGTTAAAAAAACATCCCCTAAACTTGGAATCCATTCAAGCTGATAAGAGGGATATTGGTCACCATTGTTTTTTGATTGCACCAAAGCAAGACGCTTTTCAATTTCCTCCACCAGTGTTTCTTTTGTCCAAAGATCATTGTAGCGTATATTAAAACGAACTGTTGTCTGCGCTGGAATAATATTGACTGTTAAATTACCGGTATCGATGCTTGTTAGCTCTAGATTACTAGGTTGAAAATTCTCTGTCCCTTTATCTAAAGCAGTTTGTGTCAATGCTTGAATAAGCTTCCTTGCCAAAGGCAAGGGATTAGCAGCCCGCTCTGGAAAAGCAACATGACCTTGGCGACCCTTCACGGTAATAATACCAGAAATCGATCCGCGGCGACCAATTTTGATAATATCACCAACAGTCTTTACGCTTGTTGGTTCCCCTACAAGAGCCGCTGTCCATTTTTCACCTTTTTTTTCTGCCCATTTGAGAAGTTTTACCGTACCATTAACAGCAGGACCCTCTTCATCACCAGTAATTAAAAGGCTTACCCTTCCTTTAATGGGTCGTTTCTCAAGAACTCGCGCTAGAGCCGCAATAAAACAAGCGATTCCACCCTTCATATCAACAGCACCCCGCCCATATAATTTTCCTTGATCTATGACAGCTTCAAAAGGTGGATAAGTCCAATCTTCCAATGCACCTGGCGGTACGACATCCGTATGACCCGCAAACATAAGATGGGGTCCTTCACTTCCCATTTTTGCATAAAGATTTTCAACATTGTCTGTATTTTTATCCGTAAAAATAGGGCGCTCGACATGAAATCCCATTTTTTTCAAAAATTGTTCCAAAGTTGATAACGCCCCTGCTTCATGAGGTGTAACAGAAGGACAACGAATAAGTGCCTGTAATAGCTGAAGTGGATCTGTAAGAACAGACATAAAAAACCTTCCCATTTTTTTATAAGTCATCAGAACTTAGGATTATTACGCTGAATTACAAAAAAGATAAAGTAAAAACATTGAAGACACTCAGCAAACCAAGCAGGGGAGAACAATCGTGCTGAGAGCTTCAATGGCTTCCTCATTATACATGAGCAAGCACACACACAACAAAACACTCAACAAAAAGTTCCGTTAAATATTGCCTTCATTTGAAAGTTTTTGACGCCTCTAAATTATATGAATCAAAATTAATTGCTTGCAATCTATGAGCATTTTCCTTCAACCAAGCACGATACGTTTTACTATCAGGACATAGTTCTTCACAAAGAGCCCAAAATCTTGGACCGTGATTCATTTCAACAAGATGAGAAACCTCATGAGCAACAACATATTCCACAACTTCTTTTGGTGCCATAATAAGGCGCCAAGAAAAAGAAAGACGCTTATCTATTGAACAAGAGCCCCAACGACTTCTCGTATCTTTATAACAAATGGATTTGACTTTACGCTCTACCTGATGAGCATAATGTGCCACCAAAGGCGTTATAATAAGCGCCGCTTGTTTTTTTAAAACGTCAGCAATGCGTCTTGGAAGATATTCTAATTGACCATAAACAATAATTTCAGGCCCTTGCTCCGCATCTACTGTAATGATTTCTGTTACTCCACGTCCCTCTCTATGTTTTATGGTATGAGAAACACCCAATAAGGGAATTGTCGCCCCCTCTTTGAGATAAGCATTTTTATGAGAGATTTGTACATGAGCAAGACGTGCCTCAATCCAAGATCGATGCTTTTCAATAAAATTTTCAACCGCATAGAGATTTATTGCTGGTGGTGTTGTTACACAAATCTCCTGACTTCTGGCATCAATACGTAAGGTAAGACGGCGCGCATACTTATTTTCCCGCACCCGTACAGGTACAGAGCGCTCAGAAAAAATAAAATGCTGTTTAGAAATGCTCATATTTTTATCTTCATCATTAATAAATAAATGCACCCCTTATTTTGCATTAATCTGATTAATCAAAGATCCCAATACTGTTTCAAGGCAATCTAAATCTTGTGGACGAGAAAAGCGATGATCTGCATCACGAACAAGCGTTAATGTTACATCATGGAGAGGTAAATGATCAAGTAAAGTCAATGTATGCTGATAGGGAATATCTTCATCTTCCATCCCTTGTAGAATATGGACTGGACACCCAATATCAATGCATCCTTTCATAACACAATTTTCACGTCCATCTTCAATCAATGTTTTTGTAAAGGGCATTGGCTCTGTATCATCAACAGCAGGTCGTTCAATATAGCCTTTCTCCTGCAAAATCTTCCATTCTTCTGGGCCTAATTTTGGTTCCACCAATGTTTGTGTAAAATCAGGTGCTGGAGCAATCAATACCATGCCAGCAAGCTTCTTATTTTTCTGTGCTAGCATCATAGCAAGCCTTAGCGCAATCCACCCACCCATAGAGGAACCAATCAAAATTTGTGGACCCTCACAATAGGTTTCAAAAGTCGCTAAACTTTCCTTAACCCAACGCGAAATTGTTCCTTGAAAAAAATCACCTTCAGATTCTCCATGTCCAGAATAATCAAAACGTAAACAAGACAAATCATTCTTCTGAGCAAACTGATCAACTAACGTTGCCTTACTTCCTAACATATCGGATTGATAGCCAGGAAGCCAAACCAAACCTGGAGATTGGCGCCCCTTGCGATAGCGTACTGCAAGTGCGGTGTTCTCAAATGAAAAAAACTGACAAGGAATATTTTGATCCATGATTCTTTATCCTCCATAAAATAATTTCTTTAAATTAAGAGAAAAACTTTTATAATCTAAATCATCCCAAAAAGTAATAAATCAAATAATGAAAATAACACGAATTATAGTTGTTTTTAGGTACATAATTGTATATTAAATTAACTGTAGTTGAATCAAAATTTAAGGAGCATAAACCATTCGTAAACCGTTTAAAATGACACCTACCCAAAAAGACGGACCACGTTCAAATCAGGATATTCGGGTACCTCATGTTCAGCTTATCAATGATGAGGGACAACATCAGGGAGTTGTTTCGATACAAGAAGCTCTTGCTATGGCTGCAGATGCGGGACTTGATTTGGTTGAAATTGTACCAAATGCGGAGCCACCTGTATGTAAAATCATCGATTTGGGAAAATTAAAATATCAAACCCAAAAAAAAGCTGCTGAAACACGTAAGAAGCAAAAAGTCATCGAAATCAAAGAGATTAAGATGCGCCCAAATGTTGATGTCCATGATTATGGAGTCAAACTCAAGGCTGTTCATCGCTTTATTGATCATGGTGATAAAGTAAAGATTACTTTGCGTTTTCGTGGTCGTGAGATGGCTCACCAAGATCTTGGATTAAAGCTTCTTCAGCGTGTGAAAGAAGATACAAGTGAAATTGCCAAAATCGAATTGGAGCCAAAGCTTGAAGGCCGGCAAATGATGATGGTGATAGCACCTAAATAGTTTTGCATTGGAATAATATTCGCATGCAATTCATCAAAATGATGTGTATAGTATTATTTAGAAGCACCACATAGAGTTTTTGTGGTGCTTTTAAGGTTTTATAAATGTGTATAAATCCTTCTAAGAGTTTAATAATGCTTGATCGATTTATAAGAAGAATTCATTATTTTGCATATTAAATGAGAAAACTCAAACATCGTAAGGTCTTCTTATTTCAAGCTCTCTGTATCATGCAATGCGGCAAAATTGTTTGCTTACACATCACAAATGGAGATGATACATAAAAATTATCAAAAAAGCAGAAATGTTTTTTGTGAACTATTTCAAGTGCCAAAGACTATCACAATATGGAAATTGGTAAATACAATAGTGAAACTTGCCGGTAGCTTTTATTGAAAACTAAAAATAATGATGAACAACGAATTTTCGTTATACCTTTCACAGAAACTTTGCACTACATTCTTCACTCTCACCGTCGTGAAATTGATGTGATGAACCTTGAAAGAAAAAGCTATTTTTGTAAAAAAGATTAAGGGGCTTCTTAATTAAGAGTGTTTCAATCTTGCATAAAATAATGAGAGAATATAGAAGCTCTTCATGGCTAAAAAACAAATTTCCTCTTTTGACAAACATCTTATTATCCGCCTTTTGCGAGAAAATTTTCGTAAACATATGCGTTGGTATAGTGCGGCTATCTTCTCAATGATCATCATTTCTTGTACCACAGCAACCAGTGCATGGATTATGCGGGATGTTGTTAATCAGATTATTGATGCACAAAATTTTCCTATGATTGTTTTGATTTCTAGCTTCATTGCTTTTATCTTTATTCTCAAAGGAGTTGCAACTTTTTTCCAAACTTACTTTCTAAACAAAGCAGGCAATAGTATCATTGCTGAACAACAGCGTAAAATTTTTGCACGACTTATGGAACAAGGAGTCTCTTTTTATCATAATAACACTTCATCTGATCTTCTTGTTCGTGTAACTCATAATGCGACAGCCGTACGTAATATAATTGATACTATTATCACAACTTTTGTACGTGATTTGCTTTCCGTTAGTGGTCTGTTGCTTGTCATGTTCATTCAAAACTTTGTGTTAATCTCCATTACTTTAATCGTAGGACCACTAGCTTTTTTAGGCGTTCGAATGGCTTTAAAACGCGTTCGCAGCTTGATGGAAAAAGAGCTCCTTTCACTTGGTGAAATTATCAAAATCGTACAGGAAACGGCTGTTGGTATTCGAATCATCAAGGCCTTTTCACTAGAAGAAGTCATGAAAAAACGGATGGACAAAGCCATTTGTGATGTTGAAAAACAAACAAACAGTATTGCAACACTCGAAGCTATTACCAATCCAATTATGGAAACACTCACGGGTGTTGCCATTGCAGGTATTATTTGTTTTTCCGGTTATCTTGCAACCCAACGCGCAGGTGTTCAAGGTGAATTTATGTCCTTTATTGTTGCTTTACTTTTAGCTTATGAACCCGCAAAAAGACTAGCAAATGTACGTGTTAAAATTGAATCTGGCTTGGTCAATATCCGTACGATGTTTGAAATACTCGATTGTCCCCTTACAGTTGTAGAACATAAAGAAGCTAAAGATCTGAATAAAACGCAAGGAACTATTCGTTTCGAACATGTTTCTTTTGCATACACTAATAACAAAATGATATTGAAAGACATCAACCTAGAAATAGAAGCCGGAAAAATGACAGCATTGGTGGGACCATCCGGTTCGGGAAAATCAACCCTTATCAACCTTATTATGCGCCTCTATGACCCCACAAAAGGACGCATATTGATTAATGATCAAGACATTCGCTACACAACATTTCGCTCTCTGAGAAACCTGATGGCCTATGTAGGACAGGATACTTTTCTCTTTCAAGGAACTGTTAAATATAATATCGGACTTGGAAAAGAAGGAGCTAGTGATGACAAAATTATCGAAGCAGCAAAAGCAGCAAATGCTCATGACTTTATTATGAGTTTGCCAAATGGTTATGATACACAGATAGGTGATAATGGCTGTAATCTTTCAGGGGGGCAAAAACAACGACTCGCTATCGCTAGAGCAATGATTCACGATAGTGAAATTCTGATTCTTGATGAAGCAACGAGTGCGCTCGATTCACACACCGAAGCACAAATTAATGAAGCTATTCATCACCTTACTAAAGGACGCACAACGATCATTATTGCTCATCGCCTTTCAACGATTGCTCGTGCTCATAAAATTGTGGTCATACAAAATGGACAACTAATTGAACAAGGTACTCAAAAAGAATTGCTAGCAAAAGAACATGGGTTTTATAAAAAACTTCATAATATCCAGTTCAAAAAACATACCTCCTAATTTCTAGATCCTTAAATAAAATTTGAAATAAAAAATGGATAGAAGGTAATGCTCCATTTATAAAAAAGACTTGTTACCAAGAAAAAGTATTACTTTAATCAAAGTTTGCGAAGAATTTATGGTTTATTGAAAATAAACTTCTTGGATTTAAATGAAAACTTTACTCGCTATTTTGTTGAATGCAATTGACTTTAACCATGAAATTTCAAAAACCCCTTCCCTTCCTCAAATAAGTGTTGAAACATTCATAAGTGTTGTGAATCCTGAAAGAGAGAGCATCAAGGTTTGAAAAAATTATCGCAGATGATAATGAATCTGGATCAATACAACCTTTATCCGTGTTTATCCCTGCACTGATAATTCTTTTCTCCACACAACTTTTAAAGGACAAAGACTCTACCCAATCTGATCTGTAAACAATCTAGATTTTTATTGAGCTCATTCCACTTGATAACAACTTATGTGATTCACTTATACAAGGCTTACCCTAAATATTCACCACGTGCTTTCAGAATACTGTGTCAAAAAGGCTTACATACCTTATATCACCACACCTCAAATGTCGGTCTTTTATGGTACAACAGAATAAGCTAACAATTATAAATTGTGTTGCAAATTATAGATACACTCCGTTTAAAAGAAAAACATTGAAAAAATAAGAGAGGTTTTATTATAAAACTTTTTTACTGTTGTAGCTTGCTTTAAAGCAAGCTTTGCTGTTTTTTCTACATTTAGAAACTAAAATGATATTCCTCCAATACTTTAACTGCTTGAAGAGTTTATAAATGCACAACGTTAGTGCTTATATAAGGCTATAATTTCAATATGCAAAAAAACAGATGAAAAGCAAAATGACATTCCTCTTTCTTTTAACCGCTAAAATAGAAAAATACGACATATAACTCTGATAAATATTTTTACAAAAATATCTTTTAATATACATTTTAATACTTTGATTTATAATCATAATTTGTTATTTTACATCTTAAACAAAAGATAAGATGTAATTTGCTTATTGCAAATTTTCTTTATATTTATGATGAATCAATCAAAAGCGCTTGTTGTACGTCATAAGAGATATTGGTATATGCATAAAAACTCTTAAGATAAGCAATAAAAATACCTCTACACTTTCAAGTGAAAAGATTGTCAGCAACATGAGAAGCTGAAAAATAGAATGATAATGCCGGCTTATAGCTTTAGTAAATACTTATACCTTTATTAATAACGGTAGTGTGGATTTTATACCATTCATAAGAGGTACTTTATACCATTTCACAAGCAATCTTATGAAATAGACTCAAGCGCACACTGAGAAATGTTGCTTTAAAACAAGTACATAAACTTGCAATACAATAATGTTATATTTTGGAGTATTCTGTTCGCGGAGCTATTCGTTATAAGAAAAGTGATCTCATTCAAGACACAATAAACAAAAATCTAAAATAATAGGTAATTTTTATTATTAAAAAATATTGCTTTAAATGCGTTTGACAATAAAATCGATATCTTATGAATTCTCCGCTTAACGCTTTTGTTTATCACGTTCTTTAATGGAATCATGTCCTTCACATAAAAACAGAATGCCATTGTGTTGCAAATTCACGTGCTTGTTTTAAAGAAACCTCTCTCAAAGTCTTCCCCAAGCCCATTTCGCGATAACGTCCGTGAATTGTATAATGATAAATCCATTAAGCTGCCCTATCTTTACGCTTATGGAGTAACAAGCCGGCACCATTCACACTATTCTGCCAGTCCCTAATGTTGCGACAGCTCTTAGTTCTCGAGATGATTCATAAGAGGCATTTTTAGTCATTTCTTAATAGTTTTATCCACACAGGATTCTCCGCTTGTAGCATGCAAGCCGAATGGTTTTGATTGATTCAATACGAAAGAGATTAGTAATGAGAGAATCATATAATATTCAAAGTTCTAATTCAAGTTGAATAACAATAAATTATCTTTATAAATCAATATATTGCACACACTCCATTCTTTAGGCAACAGCACGATATGGGCTTGAAAACAAGGTAAGGTATTTCTCTAAAATAAATATATAGCAGCAAAATAACATACTATCTTTCGTGAAGATTTTTTCCCTTTAGAGAATAGCATAAACAAAAAATCGAATATTTCAGATATATCTCTTCACGCCTCAACAAAAAGCTTCTTCTTTTATAGGATTTCTAGTCTATCTCTTCTTCCTCAGATTTAGAAATGAGAGACAAAAAACGAAGAAATTGTTTTTTTAAATTCAATCTTTAATAATCTCTTTCATAAAAGAGACCTATACTAGAATTTTGTTCATTTCCTATGGCACCTTTAGCTTTGAGATGACGCGAAATATCTAAATTAATTGTCCCTTTCGTCGTTCCATCAGACCCTGCTTCAAAGCCCAAATAAATATTATTGTGTATGTAGCGTCCAATACGTAAGCCTGTATTCCCCTTCTCATTAACGATAACATCAAGATCATCAAGTCCAATTTTAGTTCGTAAAGTATTCAACAAAGATGTATTAGAACTACCTGCAAGATCAGCCGCTGCTGCTGCAAGTTGAGCAATCTGAAATGGTGATAATTCATTAAGAGAGCGATTAAAAATCAAACGCGCCAAAATCTCATCCTGAGGCAAATTTGGTTGTGATGAAAAATTAATATCAAGATTATCAACCGTCCCACTTACAGTTACAGTGACGCGAATATCACCACTGTTATTGTTGGTTACAAAATAAACCGTAGGATTAAGATTACCACTAAAACTCGCTTGTCCTTGATCAAAATTAAGACGTTGCGACAGGATATCAAAACGTCCACGAATCATTCTAAATTCACCAACTGGATGCACATCATTCAATGGACCTGCTAGATTAATGCGTCCTCCCAGTTCAGCATCTAAGCCTTTTCCGCGTACAAAAAATTGATTGCGTGCTGTAATACGCATATTTGATAGCACGACAGATGAAGATTCTTGTGTAACTATACGGCTTTTGCTTTTGTTCGTGTTCTTAACATCAGCACGTTCAAGTGTTGTTTGAATCGATTTAGTTAAATTCTTATTTCTAACATCAAGAAACTTGGCACTTTTAAAATGATCAGGAACAAAAACTTCAGCTTTTTCAACGATGATATCACCACCAAGAACAAGACTATTTAAAAAATGACCTGTCATTGTCATCTCACCTGATAATGTTGCCAGAATCATAGAACCATCATTATAATTGGCATTATCAAGATGAAATATTAAATCTGTCTCTAGACCATTAGAGATACGACCTGAAGCAGAAATTCCTCCCCCCTCAAACGAAGAAGCTGAAGCTTTTTCTATAAGGATATGATCACCTTTCAATTTGCCTTCAATCGTTATATTATTCAATCCTACATTTGTTTGTGAATCAAAAAAGCTACCGTCGCCTATAGAAATATTTCCTATCAATTGTGGCTTTGATAATGACCCATTAAGAGCTGTATCAATTCTTGCTGTACCCGTTATATGTGCACCACGCTTAGCTAATAAGAGATTAACAAAATCAAGAGGCATTATCCCTTTAACGTTTAATTTTGCCTCTGAACCATTAAGAGATAAAGGCCCATGGATGGAAAGATCTAATCCTTTATCTCCAGTAGCTATCATATTTTCAATATGAAATGTCGATTTTTTATAAGAACCACGAGCATTTATATTGATTGACATCGGTCCTTTATGCGTCATAGCGGTTAAATTTTGACTAGAAAGCTCAAAATGAGCAGATGGATCCTTCATTGTTCCATCAATATCAACTTTACCTATTACTGTCCCATCAAGCGCTTGTCCTGCAATAAAACCATTCGCCAAACGTGCAGATAAATTTTGCAAATTAATATGAAGATCAAGCGCATTTTTCTCTAGAGATACACGCCCCTGAGCTTGTGCTTGTATTCCTTCTCCTGTTAAATTTGCATTCAAAGTAAGATTTTGATCTACAGTGTTTCCCGTAGCAGAAAAAGAAAAAGGCATAATTTTTTTATCTTGAAAAGCAACGGTTGTCAGTCCCTCACCTTTTATATCGTAAGTTATATCAGGTTTTTTTAAATGACCACGAATCATAACCTGCCCTGTTACACTCCCTGCTGCTCCAAGATCGGATTTCCACAAATTGACTAAAGTAGCAGGAAGGGCATTCATTGTAAGTTGTAAATTCAGGGTATCTTGAATATTTCCTGCTAAGATGATGTTGCCCCCATTTATTGCAATTCCTAATTCATTGATTGTCATTCCATCTTTATCAAAAGAAATTATAGATGGCTTCGGCAATGTTGCATGAAAAGTGTGTTGTTTTAAGTCCACAGCTTCAATTTGCACTTCTCGTTTTATACTTTCTGGAAGTTCCTCAACCATTAAACGACCAGAAAGCCGTGCATTGAGAGTATCATGCAACATCGCTTGGACAGTAAAAACCGTTTGTCCATTATTCCTATCGGCGTGAGCATTTAAACGATTGACCATTACCAAAGGTGTTTGAATATGTTCTGCATTGATAACTCCTTCAAACTGAGTCATGCCAAAAGGGTCGAATATGTCAGCATCTATTGCCAATTTTTTTATTTTATTCTTGGAAAAATTCAAATGGTTAACATGCGCCTTCACATTGGTTTTTTGTCTGCCATTTTGTTCATCAAAAATAAAATCTCCTTTTACTTTTCCACTACCATCCTGCAAAAATAACGCTGAAAGTACGGAAATATCATCGGCATCAATATGCAGCGCTCCTTTCAAAAAACCGCCAAGTTGTTGAGAAAGATCACCCGTTATTTTTGCACTTCCCCCTCTAATATCGATATTTTCAAGTTTTCGAATTTTATGAGAATCTTTAAAAGAGGCCGATAAATGCAAAGGTTTCTTAGCAAAAATTCCTTCACCTTTTACCCCCCCCGTTAAAGCAGTAACTGGTGCTGTATTATCTACAAGTACATCTATGTTAAATGTTGTGTTTTGAAGTTTCTTCCCTACGATTAATGCTTCAGCAATATGGGCACGTGTATTTAGTTTTATATGGCTATTGCGCCCTCTCGCCGTACTTTCAATCGTAAGCGCACCGCTTATCTTTGGATCTAATTTGGACAAATC
Organism: Bartonella sp. OC16QHHD; assembly: GCF_042194035.1. NCBI lineage: Bacteria > Pseudomonadati > Pseudomonadota > Alphaproteobacteria > Hyphomicrobiales > Bartonellaceae > Bartonella > Bartonella sp. OC16QHHD. The sequence goes on from NZ_JBHIMJ010000014.1 coordinate 122,821, forward strand.
AGATATTTCAGCAGATAGATCCATTTTAGCGCTTTCATCTGAAAAATAACCATTAGCCTTTATGTTTGTATATTGATTTTTCAAATTAAAATGACGAAAAATGAAACCCTTCGTATTTCGAGTAGCACCACCTGAAAGAGTGATGTTTCCTTTGAATAAACGATCAAAAGACTGCACGCCTATTTTCATATCGTCAGCCATTCCTGATAATTGGAGATCAAAAATGCCACTCAATAAATTGATCGTTCCTTTGGCTTTAATATCTGCACTACCAGAAAGTGATTGTTTACTGAACACTTCCAAAGGAGTTAATGTTTGAGCTTTTAAACCGAGATCGCCTTTAAAAACAAAATTCTCCATTGTCCCTTTTAACCAAGAAGAAAAACTCTGAGCCGTAACACTCAGATCATGAATCAAAATTGGTTTGTTCGAAACAATATCCGTATCTAAATGCACATGAACCGCTTGGCTTAAATTTTCTACTAACGCTCCCTTAATCTTTTTAACCCCTTGAAGCGTCCCTTTAACCTGAACACCAACATGACGAGAAGCTGCATTATCAAGATTTTCGCTTACTCCTCCCATATCAAAAATTGCATCGCGAATATAAATATTTTTATTGCTTAAATGATTTACAACCAACCGCCCATTCCAAGATTGTTGACCTTCGCGACCATAGTCAATGTTCAAAGCAAGAGTATTCGCAGGTTTTGGCACTTCTGATATAGGTAAATGAACAGACTCCTTTTCGTTATCAAGAGCCATTTTGCCATCAACAAAAAGCCGTCGCAAGAATCCATCAGCGGTTATTTCAGCATTGGCTATAACATTCATTGCTTTGTTCTGAATAACCATCTGATCAAGGTGTGTCACACCTTCTTTTGTTCTTCTTGCCTTTGCTTTTAATGTTATATCAGATTCGAAGAGACTACGATATTGAACAGGTATTAAAGGGCTCAGTGTTCCCTCTAATTTCGTAGAAAAACTCTGTCCTTCTGGAACACTTGCAAGAATAACATTACCATCTAAAATAGAATGATGATCGGACTCTAAAGAAAGTTTGATAACCAAATCATCAAAAGTACCATCACCTTTCACGACGAGACTTAATGCTGGACGTTGTTCAATGTTAAAAATATTCGCCAAAATACCATTTTGTGGTTCGTTAGCAGAAATATCAATTTGAGCTGTACGATTACTATCAGATATCTTGGTGAGAACAGAAAAAGAACCCGGTGCATCTAAACGATGCGCCGCTATATCGACATCAAAATTACCACCAGCCAAGGTGAAATTGCCTTTTAAGGACATATCAGCAGAAAAACCAAAAAGATTCTGTTCAAATGTCACATGTTGAGCTGTAAGCGTATTGATAGAAAGAGCAAGCGGCAATTTTGGTAAAGAGAACTTACCCGTCTCAAGGGAAGAAACAAAAGAAGAATTGCCTTGCGGTTTGCGTAAAAATGTAACCTGTTCTGCCGAAAGCTGGTTAATATCCATCCGCCCTCTCAGCAACGCTAGACGATTCCAATCCATTTTAGCATTGGTAATTTTAAGCCAAACCCCTTTTTTATCACTGACAGTAATAGTATCAATTGATGTTTGAGAAGACAGTGTCCCTTGCATATTGTGTAAACGAACTTGACGATTAGGTGCTGAAAGCTTTCGTTCAATTAAAGAAACAAACCATGAGCGATCATCTGTTTTCATTTCGCTAGAGGGAAGAATGTCTCCTCTTTGCGCAAAAACAAAACCACCCACCCAAAAAAACAAAAATACAAAGAAGAAAGCTGATAAACGTACACCTTTTTTCATTAAAATGCTTGCCCTATACCTACATAAAAACCAATGCGAGGGTCACCCTTCTCTCTCTTTAAAGGAAAGGCTAAATCAACGCGTAAAGGACCAAGACCCGTCATATAACGACCTCCTATACCGGCTCCCCATTTAATTTTTTGAGAAAAATCAAAATTCGCCTTTTCCCCTACTAAACCTCCATCAAGAAAACTGACAAACCCTATTTTATCATTTAAAGAAACACGCAATTCTGCTGACCCCTCAATAAGCGCCCGTCCACCAACAACCCCATCATTTTCTGTTTTGATACCAATATTACGGTAAGCATAACCACGAACAGAGCCCCCACCACCAGCAAAAAAAAGCGTATTTGCGGGTACTTGTGCTGTATCATTCCCAAGAATTGTACCAAGCTTTGCCCGCGCAGCAACAACAAAACGATCCCCTTCATCCAACGCCCAATAAGAACGACCTTCTGCTGTTACTTTTGCAACAAAGTTGCTAAAACGCATCTCATAAAAAGGCTCAATGAAAACTTCACCATATAAACCTTTTGTTGCATTAAACTTATTATTACGACTATCGTAAATCAAACCGCTAGGGAAACCGATTGTTGTAAAATTACGGCTCCCAAAATAGATATCACGTGAATAACCATTTGAAACTTCTACAGCAGCCTGTCCCGATAGATTACCATTAAAAATATGCGTAATACCTAATTTTCCTTTGATGGCTTTTGTCGTATAATTTTCTAAAACATCTTGTTGTATTTTTAATTCTGACCTGAAATCTGTATCTGGCGTGAGTACACCGGGCTTTACAAATGTGCCACCGAAAAGATAATCAAAATTTTTAAAATTATATGATTGCTTTTTATTGCTACCAACACCACTTATTTTTGTTTCAATTTTAAGAGTCTCTGCATGACCAAAAAGATTGTTATGCATCCAATAAGTCTCAAAACCAGCACCGTCTAAAGTTGAATAGCTACCGCCTACACCAAAACGACGCGGTTTACGTTCTTGTACAACAAGTGCAAGCGGTAAACTACCATCTAGATTAATAGTATCAGCCTCACGTATATTGATAGCACGAAAAACACCAAGGCGCGCAAGACGTTCATTTGCCTTAGCTAACGCATCAGAATCGTATATCTGCCCTGGTTTCAATCCGGTCATCCACGCGATATAAGCTGAATCTACACGTGGTTTCTTACTTATATTACGCACACTTAAAGGACCATAATAAGCCTTTTGTCCAGGAGCAACAACAATCCGTCCTTCAACACGCAACGCAGCATGGTCAGCCACGACCTCACTCTTCATAATTTTAGCTTTAGCATAACCTTGTTGCCGCCATCCTTCTATCGCCCATTTTTCTGCTTTCAAAATGGTTTCAGATTTAGCAATAGCCCCAACTTTATAGCCCAATTCTTCAATTGTGGGCATTTTATGCGCTTTACGTTTTTCAAACGGAGCTACTTTATCAATATTTGCAATACTAAAAACATATTGTGGACCAGCATTAATTGTAATAACAATATTGGACCGTGCTGGAAGTTGAGTTACCGGACTTAAATCAGCGACTTCTAAGCCATTAATTTTAATACTAATAACACCACCATAGCGTCCATCAGCATAAAGAGCAGAAAGAATTGCTCGATAATCTGAACGCGCCTTGGCGAGCAAACCAGAAGAACTGGCGGATGCTTTCTCTTTATCAGCAACAAGAGAAGAAACAGATTTAACTATTTTTATACCTTCTAATGGTGCACCTGGCGGTGCAACAACATCAACTTTATAAAATTTCTCTGTACTTTTGGCATAATGTGAAGAAGAATTTGTTTTCTTTTGACCAAAAAGAGGGATGCCGAAAAAATCAAATGCAGCAAGTGGCTGTGGAAAAGAAAAAGCAAAACACAAGCCTATAAATACACAGCGCACAGTCCCTGATTTTAACAAAATTCTTGTCTGGTATACCATAAAATCAGATACCTTATAATACACTTTGCATCTACTACGCTTTAAATAATATAAAAATAAGAAAGGTAAATATAATTACTTTGCACATTTTACACGTTTTATCACATCAAATAACACTCTGCGATACATAACGTTATCCTCCCCTTATATTTTCATAAAATTCTGCACTGTTGTATAACACGAACAGCCTCATTCTTTTTTTCTTAACATATTTATTTAGCTTATTATAAATGTTTTATTGCGTCCCATACTATCATGGTTAAATTTGTACAAATGACTTTCCATGGGAATGCTAAAAAACTGCCCACGTATATAGTTCTCTCTATAAAAAAAGCTATAGAGATGCTTCTTGATTTTTATAAATAGATATGATTGTCTCTACCAAGTCTAAAGGGGGAAAATAAATAAATGATCGCACGTATTACAACTGTTGCTTTTCGCGGTCTAGAAGCAGTACCTGTCGATGTACAGGTTATGATTTCGTCTGGTAAAATAGGAATGGCTATTGTTGGATTAGCTGATAAGGCAGTTGCAGAAAGCCGTGAACGTGTACAAGCAGCCCTCCACGCTTGTGGACTTTCTATGCCTACTAAACGAATTACGATTAATCTTGCACCAGCTGATTTGCCTAAAGAGGGATCGCATTACGATTTGCCAATCGCTGTAGGCTTAATGCTTGCTATGGGAATCCTCCCTCCCGAAGTAGCTCAAGACTATATCATTTTAGGAGAATTATCACTGGATGGTTCACTTACCGCTGTTAATGGTGTTTTACCAGCTGCCATGACAGCTTTATCACTCGATAAAGGACTGATTTGTCCCTTCCAATGTGGACCTGAAGCAGCATGGGCAAATGCAGAAATAAATATTCTTGCCCCAGAGACTCTGCTCACTATAGTCAACCATTTCAAAGGAACCCAAATTCAAAAACGTCCACAACCGCGCCAATATACTATCGAAACTGGACTTCCAGATCTTTGCGAAATCAAAGGACAAAAAACAGCCAAACGTGCCTTAGAAGTTTGTGCTGCTGGACGCCATAACCTTTTGTTTGTAGGTCCCCCTGGTGCTGGAAAATCTATGCTAGCGCAACGCTTACCTTCCATTTTGCCACCTCTTGATAGCCGTGAGCTTTTAGATGTCTCTCTGATTGCTTCTATTACAGGAGAAACGGTTCATAATACCATTTCACTTCATTGCCCCTTTCGTTCCCCACATCATTCTGCTTCCATGGCCGCAATGATTGGTGGAGGGCTTAAAGGACGACCAGGAGAGATCTCCCTTGCTCATAATGGTGTGTTATTCCTTGATGAATTGCCTGAATTTTCTCCACAGGTTCTTGATTCTCTTCGTCAACCTTTAGAAAGTGGGGTGTCAGTTATCGCCCGCGCTAATCACCATATTAGCTATCCTGCTCGCTTCCAACTTATTGCCGCAATGAATCCTTGCCGTTGTGGTATGGCAGGCGAAAAAGACCATGTTTGCCCTAAAGGGATACGCTGTCAAATCGATTATCAGTCCCGTATTTCTGGTCCTCTGCTTGACCGAATTGATTTACGGATTGATGTCCCTGCTTTGACGGCTATAGACCTTATGCAACCAGAACAATCAGAAAAAAGCTGCGACGTTGCCAAACGCGTCGCACGGTGCCGTACCATTCAAGCTAAACGTTTTTCAACAATGGGGTTTGATCATATTCGTACCAATGGCGATTGCCCTGCCAAAATTATAGAACAGATTGCCATTCCTGATAAAAGTGCGACCATACTCTTACGAGATGTGAGTGAAAAAATGCACCTCTCTGCACGCGCTTATCATCGCATTCTCAAAGTTGCACGCACAATTGCTGATCTTGACGAATCAGATACTCTTTCACGCTATCATCTCGCAGAAGCTATTTCCTATCGACTAGGCGCAGAAAGGTTAACAGCCCTTAATTAAAAAACTACTCATCAATAAAAACTTATTGGAAAATAACGCAAATAAAGTTCTGTAAGTTTACCATCCTCTTCTAGAGATTTCAGCGCATAATTGAGTATATCAACCAATTTTTCATTCTTTTTTGCAATAGCAAGCTGCATTCCTTGCCCCAATAACTGTGGCGCCATATATGCCCCCCCAACAAAATGGCAGCAATCAACAGATTTTTGTTTTTTGAACCATAATGATAAAGCAAATCCATCATCAAAAATAAGGTCAATTTTACGCTCTTGTAATGCTTTATAGAGCTCTTCTCTCTTTTTAAACCCTTGCCATTTGGCTTTAGGAAAATAATGTTGAAAGAGTTTTTCGTGAACACTTTTAGACAAAACACCACTGGTTAAATGTATCAATTGATCGCTTATTGGCTCATCGAGATTTAAACGTCGAGAAGCAACAAATCGCGCTGGAAAGCGCAAATATGACTTTGTAAAAACAAGATCTTGCTGGGTTTTACTTGCTTCTTTTAAACCCGCAATAATGACTTCTGCACCACCATTTTTAACATGTTCTACAAGCTCTTTCCAAGGAATCACTTCTATTTCACAAAGCTTCTCTAATTTTAATTTTGAGCAAATAGCGCGCAATAAATCGATATTATAACCTGCAAGATACCCCGATTGATCAATAAAATTAAAAGGAGGAAAATCAAAACTTGTTACAAAACGCAAACGAAAGATATCCGTTGTATCAGGTTGTACCAAATGTTCATGCGAATCAAAAAAAGAAGGCAGCCTTTCAGCTTCTGCGTAAGAGGAAAATAGAACCCCCCCTGCTACAAATAAAATACGAATAAAAATATTGTATGGATTATTGAATAAAAAGTACTGTAAACGCAATTGAAGATGTTTCACATATATAGATTTTTTTATTTTCAAAATCTCTCCCCCATTTTTCAAAACTAAGATGCAACACTTCTTAACTATTATCTAACGCACTTCACCAAAATATCTGGCGTTTAATAAATAAAATTCTTGCTATTTTTGAAACCATTGAAAATGATTAGATTTCTGATGTTAATTTTCCAAAATGAATATATAAAAAGTAATTTTAGAGAAAAGCGATTTAATTTTTTAATATAAGAAATAAGCTGTATATACTTTAGTGGTACACTTTATTTTATCAAAATATCCCGCGTACCTTAAAATATTAAGACCACTTCCTTGCGTATCACAACCTGGGAAGTATATAGATACTATTGAAGAAAAGAGTAAAAACACCCCTCAAATGCCGAGGGTTTTCTCAACATTAAGGTTGCACCAACATTTAAGAGCTGAAAAATAAAATGATGATTCTGATTTGCACTTTATTGTCACGATGGGAAAGATGGGGGACATAAATCTTGTAGTATTCACAGGGTATTTTGCGTTATACTATTCAAACATCGTTGTAAAATGAGTTTGGGAACATTGAGAGATGCTCCTTAAAAAAGCGCGTGAATAAACAGTACAATGGCGTTTTGTTTTGAATGAGCGATGCAACCTCACGAGAATGCAAGAAACAAAAGCGTAAGATAATGCGTCATTACCCTCATTATTCAAAAACATCACCGTAAGACGTTTTTTTAAATTGTAAAGTTGAATATAAAGATGATCGTGGAAACATGTTTTTACATTTACGCATTTATATTTTCCTCAAATGAAGCTTTTTTCACATTTTAAAGATGACACAAACCAATATACATAATATTTTCGCCTCAATCTAACATACAAAAGTTTGAACTGCTTAGAGAGCTCGCAACCTTTGTTTTAAATATATGGTAGAATTAGGATTGAAAAATTGATTTATGGATAAAACAAGTGAGACCTTTATTAGTGTAACACAAAAATGCATAACTAATTCTGAAACATTACGTATATGCAAAAATAAACAAAGTAAATAGCATCGTTTATGAAACAGCTTTTTGTATAAGTCATAAGTGTTTATTCGCCTTATATCACCGCCCTAGTGTTTTACAGCATAACAGTACACTATCATTTTATCATTCTCTCCATTATATATCGACAGATATTGAATCTAGATCTGATATACGGTAAATATTTAATGTGGTTATTCCATAGATAACTGATCAGAACATTGAGCTTTAAAAAAAGCGGATAAAATATTGTAAATTGAACACAGGAATGGACTAACTTATGAGTGATGAAATAACCTCACCAGCACAAAGCAATAACTATGATGCCGCTTCTATCAAAGTTCTCAAAGGTCTTGATGCTGTACGCAAACGTCCTGGTATGTATATTGGTGATACTGATGATGGATCGGGGTTACATCATATGGTCTATGAAGTTGTAGACAATGCTATCGATGAAGCTTTAGCCGGTCATGCAACTCTTGTAAACGTCACACTCCATGCTGATGGTTCTTGTTCTGTTCGTGATAATGGACGTGGAATTCCGACAGATATCCATCCAACAGAAGGTATTTCTGCAGCTGAAGTTATTATGACACAGCTTCATGCCGGCGGAAAGTTTGATCAAAACTCTTATAAAGTTTCAGGCGGATTACACGGTGTTGGCGTCTCTGTTGTGAATGCATTATCCGTTTGGCTTAAATTGCAAATCAAACGCAATGGTAAAATTCATGAAATATCATTTACCCATGGGGTAGCTGATGCTCCATTAAAAGTTGTTGGCGATTGTGATCAAGAAAGTGGAACAGAAATTAGATTTTTACCAAGCTCTGAAACCTTTACTATGGTTGAGTTTGATTTTGAAATTTTGGAGCGCCGCTTACGGGAATTAGCCTTTCTAAATTCTGGGGTTTATATTCTTCTTGTTGACGAGCGTCATGCTGATATTAAATCCGTTGAATTGCATTATGAAGGTGGATTAATAGAGTTTGTGAAATATATTGATCAATCAAAAAAAGCTCTGCTTGATACTCCTATTTATATTGCAAGTGAAAAGGATGGTATGAGCGTTGATGTTGCCCTATGGTGGAATGATTCCTATCATGAGAAGGTCTTGTGTTTTACCAATAATATCCCTCAGCGTGACGGTGGAACTCATTTGATAGGTTTCAGAAGTGCCCTTACACGCCAAATTAATGGCTATGCTGAATCTTCAGGTATTGCTAAAAAAGAAAAAGTGAACTTAACCGGTGATGACTGCCGTGAAGGATTAACAGCTATTCTTTCTGTCAAAGTTCCTGATCCAAAATTTTCTTCACAAACAAAGGATAAGTTAGTCTCTTCTGAAGTGCGCCCTATTGTTGAAAGTTTGGTCAATGAAGGTCTTTCAATATGGCTGGAAGAACATCCTCATGAAGCAAAACTTCTCATTAGTAAAGTGGTAGAAGCTGCAACAGCACGTGAAGCAGCACGCAAAGCACGTGAACTCACAAGACGAAAAGGGGCGCTTGATATCACTTCTCTACCAGGAAAGCTTGCCGATTGCCAAGAACGAGATCCCGCAAAATCAGAAATCTTTATTGTCGAGGGGGATTCGGCTGGCGGTTCAGCAAAAAGTGGGCGCTCACGTCAAAATCAAGCAATTTTACCCCTTCGTGGTAAAATCCTCAATGTTGAACGAGCACGTTTCGACCGCATGCTCTCATCTGATATGATTGGAACACTTATTACAGCTCTTGGAACGTCTATCGGGAAGGATGAATTTTCACCGGATAAATTACGTTATCATAAGATTATTATCATGACGGATGCGGACGTTGATGGAGCCCATATTCGTACTCTGCTGCTCACTTTCTTTTTTAGACAAATGCCCGAGTTGATTGAACGTGGACATCTTTATATTGCTCAGCCTCCTCTTTATAAAGTGTCGCGTGGAAAATCTTCCCAATATATTAAAAATGAAGCAGCGTTTGAAGAATTCTTGATCGATACTGGATTAGAAGAAACAACGCTTGAGCTTTCAACGGGAGAAGTTCGTGCAGGGGCTGATTTGTATCAACTCGCTAAAGATGCTCGTATATTACGTCAACTTTTAAATGGTCTTCATACCCGTTATGACCGTAATATTGTTGAACAAGCAGCAATTGCTGGCGCTTTTAATCTTGAAGTCTTTGCAACACAAGAAAAAGCGCAAAAAATAGCAGATACTACAGCACACCGCCTTAATCTGATTGCTGATGATATGGAACAAGGTTGGAGTGGACAATATACAGCAGATGGAAGTTTATGTTTTGAGCGTATTTTGCGTGGTGTTAAAGATGTTGTTACGCTTGATGTGGGACTTATAAATTCAACTGACGCACGCCAAATTGATCGCATTTCCCAAAATTTTATCGACATATATCATCCTCCTGTTCTTTTACGTCGCAAAGATAAAACAGAGCGTATTTTTGGTCCTATGAGCCTTTTAGAGAGCATTTTTACAAACGGTAAAAAAGGTGTTACTCTTCAACGTTATAAAGGTCTTGGGGAAATGAATGCTGAACAACTTTGGGAAACAACGCTTGATCCCAATGCACGTTCTCTTTTACAAGTAAAAATTAATGATGCAACCGATGCAGATTCACTCTTTTCTCGTCTCATGGGTGATGAAGTTGAACCTAGACGTATTTTTATTCAAGACAATGCCTTAAGCGTTGCCAATCTTGATATCTAAAGGTACTCTTCTGTTTTTGGCTGTGTAAACGTCGTAGTTTTATACGTTGTTTTTTCGTAGTTGAACATTCCCTCTCTATTTCATTTACGATAAAAGAAAAATAAGGAAGATCATATACATGGCAATTGAAACAGAACGTGTAGGAACCAAGGGTGGCATGGAGCACTCTTTTGGTTTTACAAGAGTAGATGAAACACAAAAACAATTCATGGTGGATGATGTGTTTCATTCTGTTGCTGAAAATTATGACAAGATGAATGATATCTTATCCTTAGGGCTACACCGTGTGTGGAAAAATTCCATGATTGCTTGGCTTTCCCCACCAGCACTTTCTCATTGGAAAGTTCTTGATGTCGCTGGCGGTACAGGTGATATTGCTTTTCGTATTCTTAATGCTTCACGCCAAAAAGCCCATGCTACAGTGCTTGATATTAATGGCTCAATGCTCAGCGTTGGCAAAAAACGCGCACAAAAAAATGGTCTTGCCCCTCTGATTGATTTTGTTGAAGCCAATGCAGAAAATCTACCTTTTGAAGATCAAAGCTTTGACGCTTACACGATTGCTTTTGGAATTCGCAATGTTCCTCATATTGATCAAGCTCTTAGAGAAGCTTTTCGTGTTTTAAAGCCCGGTGGACGTTTCTTATGTTTAGAATTTTCAAATGTCGAGATGCCTTGGCTCGATAAAATTTATGATCTTTGGTCTTTCCATGCTATCCCTAAGCTGGGTCAATTTATCGCAAATGATGGCGATGCTTATCGTTATTTGGTTGAATCTATCCGCAAATTTCCTAAGCAAGATGATTTTTCCCATATGATCAAGCATGCGGGGTTTTCGCGGGTATCGTACCGCAATCTCACCGGTGCGATTGCAGCGCTGCATTCAGGTTGGAAAATTTAAAAATGGTGCAAATTTCCCCTTACTTTCAATTGATGCGTGCAGGATGGGTTTTAACACGTGAAGGTGTTTTAAGTGCTCTTCCTCATGATGATCTTCAAGGATTTCCAGCGCTATGTCATCGTATAGCGAGTGCATTAGCACGACGCAAAACAAAAAAGAAACAGCGATCTGAAAATATTTCATATGCCATTAATAAGCTTGGACCCTCTTACATAAAACTTGGTCAATTTCTTGCAACAAGGCCTGATATTGTCGGCCGTGATATTGCGGAAGATTTGTCACAACTACAAGATCGCGTCCAAACATTTTCTTGCACCGCTGCTATTGCTCAAATTGAAAGTTCTCTTGGTCGCTCTATTGATGATTTATTCGTAAATTTTTATCCCCCCATTGCCGCCGCTTCTATTGCTCAAGTTCATCCAGCTGAATACAGTGATGAAACTGGCCATAAGAAAAAATGTGCTGTAAAAGTTATTCGTCCCAATATCAGAGCACGTTTTTCTAAAGATCTTAGAGGATTCTATCTCATTGCTCATTTGCAAGAGCGCTATATCCCTGCCTCTCGAAGGCTTCGTCCTGTTTGTGTGGTGGATACTTTAGCACAAATAACACGACTTGAAATGGATTTACGCTTAGAAGCAGCAGCTATATCTGAAATGGCTGAAAATATTCAACATGATACAGGCTTTCGGGTTCCACGTATTGACTGGGAACGGACAGGACGTAATGTTCTTACAATGGAATGGATTGATGGTATAAGAATATCCGAAACTTCCAAACTCAAAGAAGCAGGATTTGATTTGAAGGCGCTTGCTATTACGCTTATTCAATCTTTTCTTCGTCATACACTGCGTGATGGTTTTTTTCACGCCGATATGCATCCTGGTAATTTATTTGTAGATGAAAAAGGATGTATTGTCGCTGTTGATCTAGGTATTACAGGACGGCTTGGAAAAAAAGAAAAGCATTTCCTTGCTGAAATTCTTTACGGCTTTATTACCCGCGATTACCATCGAGTTGCACGTGCCCATTTTGAGGCAGGCTATGTTCCTTCACACCATAATATTGAAAGCTTTGCGCAAGCCAACCGCGCTATTGGCGAACCAATTCACGGACAATCAGCACAAAGCATTTCCATGGCTAAATTGCTCACTTTATTGTTTGAAGTCACTGAATTATTTGACATGCAAACGCGACCTGAACTTTTATTGCTGCAAAAAACGATGGTTGTCGTGGAAGGTGTTGCCCGCACATTAGACCCCACTTTTAATATGTGGAAAGCTTCTGAACCCATTGTCAAAGAATGGATTAGTAAAAATTTAGGACCCGTAGGCGTTGCAAAAGACTTTAGTGAAGGAGCACAAGCTCTCCTTTCGCTGGCACGCAAAACACCACAATTGGTTCAAAATTTCCAACAAATAGAAGAAGATTTTAATCAAATGAGAAAAACAGGTTTTAATCTTTCTCCTGCTACCCTCAAACAACTTGCTGTAGAACAAAGTCACAGAAACCGTTATGGTCGTTATAGTCTTTTCATCATTGCACTTTGTTGCGCTTGTCTTACTTTTTACTTTTTTCATCTTTTCTAATCTCCTTAATATGCTAAAAATATCAACAATGAAATCATTGCAATCATTTTATTTCTTGGAGGTATTTTATGGCCAGTATTACCATTCGTAACCTGTCTCCTGAAACCAAAGAAGCTTTGCGCATACGCGCCGCGCAAAATGGTATTTCTATGGAAGAAGAAGTCCGGCGCCTTTTAAGCAATCCCTCTCTTCTCACCACACAACCCCTTCATGCTAGCGCTGTTGAAATGCAATCATTGAAATCAAAATCTCTCCTTCTTATTATTGGTGGAAGTATTGCATCCTATAAAGCACTTGATTTGATTCGCCGTTTACAAGAACGTGGAGCACATTTAAAAGTTGTGATGACAAAAGCAGCGCAAAAATTTATTACGCCTTTAGTCGCTGAAGCTTTAAGCGGTGGTACTGTATATACTGATTTATTTTCACACGAAGAAGAACACGATATCGGACATATCCGATTAGCACGTGATGCTGACCTGATTATTTTAGCTCCTGCTACAGCCAACCGTATTGCAAAAATAGCCAATGGCATAGGAGATGATCTGGCTAATTGCATTCTTTTAGCGGCACGCTGTCCACTCTTGATTGCACCCGCTATGAATCCGTCCATGTGGACGCATCCAGCCACTATTCGCAATGTTGCACAATTGCGCGCAGATGGCGTTCATATCATCGGACCAGAAATCGGAAATATGGCTGAACGTGACGAGATGGGATATGGACGCATGAGCGAACCTTTAACTATTGTCGCTACCATAGAGAATCTTTTGAATGTGCATGAAAAACCTCTCTCTGACCGCCATTTCATCGTTACCTCTGGCCCTACCCATGAACCAATTGATCCAGTGCGTTATATTGCTAATCGGTCTTCAGGTAAACAAGGTCATGCCATCGCAACCGCTCTTGCACATTTGGGTGCAAAAGTAACACTTATTTGTGGACCTGTTAATCTCGCAGACCCACAAGAAGTAAAAACCATTCATGTTGAAACAGCACAACAGATGTTACAAGCCGTTCAAACCGCATTGCCTGCTGATGGTGCTATCTTTGTTGCCGCTGTTTGTGACTGGCGCAGTCAAACGCAGTCTTTACACAAAATTAAAAAGAATGCTCATAAAATACCACCATCCCTTCATATGGTTGAAAATCCTGACATTTTAGCAACGATTGGACACGCTCCAAACCGCCCCTCATTGGTCATTGGTTTTGCTGCTGAAACATGTGATATCATTGCCAATGCACAAAAAAAATGTGTTGAAAAAGGAGCTGATTTCATTCTTGCTAATGATATTTCTCTTCAACTAGATGGTACAAGTGTCATGGGCGCTGATACAAATCAAGTTTATCTCGTAAGTAGAAAAAAAGTTGAACAATGGCCCCATATGAGTAAACAACACGTAGCGCAAAAATTAGCAAACGTGATTGTATCATTTTTTGCCCCCAAAACACCTACTCCTCATGAGGAAAATATACCCCTTTGCAAATAAGAACTCTTCAAACGCGTTGATATTAAAACACCTTATAAAATAGAACTGACAATAGGTGTCTATCCATCTCAATTAGTATATAATATTTCTGGTTTATAATGATAATATCGCATTGTTCATATTAAATTAGAATCCCAAATATCATAAGATTCTCTCATTCCCAATCTCTCTCATGTTGAATCAATAAAAATCATTTTCTTGCACGTTGTAAACAAGGATAACTGTATGAATACAAAACGTTTCAGAAAGAACTAAAAGCGCTTATAATGGACCGTCTCAAGAACCAAGGGCTTGTCTCGGACAAACACTGAGGATGATGGTGCCAGCGTGCTCTTTTTATTAAGCGTAAAGTTAGTGATGCCCTATAAGTTTTATATTATTCACGAGAGCTTTACCCATATACCATTCACAAACGCTGTTGCGAAATGGGTGTGATGAGCGTTGGGAAATGTTTTTTTTAAAAAATCCTATCTCACCCTAGCCTTCATAAAAGTAGGATCTATTGCACCACTGTCTCGCCAGCTTATAAAAAAAACAAGCTATCATTCACTTTGGCTACCATCAATTTTGACAAAGCTCTTGTAATGGATAAAATTTATAAAAAGCATTTTCTTTCTTCAATGTTTTTATCCACATATCGGTCATATTTATGATATGCAAATAAATGATTTTGATTGTTTCATGATGAGAGCAGCTAATGAGAAAATATGAAAACTTTATTTTGAGCTCTTATTCGCTATGAAAAATAATGTATAAATCAATGATATTATAATATCTCAATGCAATTTGAAGCATATCTCACACTGACGCTTATAAAGAGTGTAGACAAAATTCACTGCACCACTGTCTATAAGTTTATGAAACTGAAGCCTTTATTATTTTTCTCAGTGATCGGTCTTTAAAATTAAATGTGTGTGTCCTCTCTCCAGAATACCAAGACCACAAAAACTAGAATTTTATCCATGATATCCTCACATTGTGATGTTTCATGAGTAGCATTTTTATTCCTTTATTGAAAGCTTTGTATCCATACATTGGTCTCGCCTATAATGTGTACGTAAATAATTTTTTGATGTTGAATAGAGTCTTTGAAATTAAAGAATATTTCTATATTTGGGATTCTTATTCAAGTTGAAAATGATCAATTCTCTTCGATAAATTAGTGGTGTTATTATCTAAAAATTATTTGATACAGTGCACCACTTGTATGAAAAGTGCTTCAATGAATGCTTACTTCATTGCACTTATAGCTTTTAAAATTCAAAATCTCATCATTTTTAAGCATCCGTGGTTTCTCCCTTTCTTTGCTTCTTCTCAAAAAACTGCTCTTCTATGGGATCGGACGATCAATCGCCTAAGCTTATTTTTTCCACTTCTATCATATTAATCATTCTGTTGCCCAAAATTAGAATATCTACGGAGCTACTACGTTACCCCTATTCCATTGAACTCAATATTTTTTTGAAAGCGAGAGGCAAAAGCATGCCGCCAAATAGTAGAAAAGTACAGAATTTTAGGAATTGTGCAAAACAATTAAACACTTAGATAAACGAAGTTAGATAACTCTACTGAATAAATAGAAGTAAACAACTTTTCTCCCAAATAGTTCTTATTCCTTAATTTTTTACATATATCATATAAACGCAATAATCTACACTATGTACAAAAATACTAAAAATTTCTTCTACAACAGCTACTTTTTAAATTCTTCTTTGTTTTTAAAAATCAAAATTTCTATTTATTCAAACTTTATTTTTAACAAAGAAACCTTAACCGTTTTTTATAATGTTCTTGAAAAAAAATCTTGTAATTCAAAGAAAGAAAAAATTACACTGTACATACTTTAAATATATTTCTTGTTTTTTTGCTTCTTTCCTTAGTTTGTTAATCTATGATTTTTACTGCTGCTTATCGTGCTTTACAACGTCTTCTGACCTCGCAATATCGTATTATGATACTGAAAGCATTGGGGGTTACTTTTTTCATTCTCACCATTTTATGGTTATGTGTGCACCAACTTTTTGTGTCTTACTTTTGGCCCTGGATTGCTCAATTTCTTCCTGGATTCCCTAGTTGGGCGGGATGGATTGGTTTTAGCATGCTTATCATTTTTAATCTTGGTTTGGCTCTTTTGTTGGCTTTTTTGATTGCACCGATCTCAGCTATGATTGGTGGTTTTTTCATTGACTCTGCTGCTGAAATCATTGAAAAAGAGGATTACCCAAACGAGCCTATTGGACAAGCTTTGCCGTCTCAGCGTTCTCTTATCATTTCCTTTAAATTTGTTATTTTAAGCCTTCTTGGTAATGGAATTGCTTTTATTTTATTCTTCATACCAGGTATTAATTTAATTGCTTTTTATGTTATTAATGGTTATTTGCTCGGTCATGAATATTTCTTGTTTGCTGCTTATCGTTTTCGAACAGAGCAAGATGCACGTGCTTTTTTACATACTCATTACACAACGGTTTTTGGTGCAGGATTATTGATAGCGCTTTTTGTTTCGATTCCAATTCTTAACTTAGCAACACCGCTTTTTGCAGCCGCCTTTATGACATATTTACACAAAATGCTTTCCCAAAAGACCATGGCACGCATTACACAAAAATAATATTCCTTGACTTTAAGGTTAATAAAACTTGCTAGCCAAAGAAAGCATAATATAAAATTTTATGCTTTATCTTTTATTAAAGCAATATATTGATTTATAATGATAACTTATCGTTTCACAACATGAGTGAAAAACCTAAATATCATGAGGGTTTCTCATTTTAATCCTATTCATATTGGATCAATTGAAAT
This sequence comes from Bartonella sp. OC16QHHD, assembly GCF_042194035.1. Classification (NCBI taxonomy): domain Bacteria; kingdom Pseudomonadati; phylum Pseudomonadota; class Alphaproteobacteria; order Hyphomicrobiales; family Bartonellaceae; genus Bartonella; species Bartonella sp. OC16QHHD. The sequence continues at coordinate 139,930 of NZ_JBHIMJ010000014.1, forward strand.
CGTTTGTTAATATGTCACAAACGGAGATGGTGTGCGGATAAAAGTACTTTCAAAAAGGCGTGAAATATCTTTTATGAATCCTCTCAATGCAAACATTATCGTCAAATTAAAACTGGAAAAGAGTATGATGGTATCGATTTGTACCTTCTATTTCAGTAAAAATGAAGAGCATAATGTATTTTATACCATTCATGGAGAGTGTATACTCTTCATAAGAGAGTTTTGGAAATTATTGAAAGATATCTGTGTAAAATAAACACGTAAATGAGTAATATAATAGCATTTTTGAGGGTATTCTATTTTAATTGTGAAAAGCGCGCGCTTTAAAGAAACCTTTTGAAAAAAATCTTGCTCTGATGTTAGCGTTTCGCTAATATGGTGTTATCGTGTACATTATCTTAAATGGATTATTTTAGCCTTATTAACGCCTTATATTATAAGGTTTCTTTTCTTCAAAGCCGTTGATACAAATGATTAATTGGATATTCATTTTTATTAAAAAATAAGGGGTTTGTTAACCATCGCAAGGAGTGAATTTTAATACCAAAATAAAAAATAAAAACATGTAAGTTCTTAAGCTTACGACAAATTTGTTATAGGGTATACTCTTCATAGATATGATTGTTATGATATTGGAAAATTAAAAATTAAAAAAACAAGCTATACGTACACTGATAAAAGTATTAAATAGACTCCTTTGTTCCACTGGTAAAGCAAATGTGACTGCTTAGGTTCATATTCTTTCAAATCATGCAAAAGATGTGTAATATTTAAAGGAAGGTTATAAAGATGAACTGGATTACAAATTATGTTCGTCCTAAAATTAACTCTATATTGGGGCGCCGTGAAATTCCAGAAAATCTATGGATTAAAGATCCTACCAATGGTGAAATGATCTTCCATAAAGATCTGGAAGCTAATCAATTTGTAGCTCCCAATTCTGGCCATCATATGCGTATCAGCGCTAAAAATCGTCTCATGCATTTCTTTGATGATGGTGTTTATACAGCTCTTGAAAATCCAAAAGTTGTAACAGATCCTTTAAAATTTCGTGACGAAAAACGCTATATTGACCGGTTAAAAGATTATCGTTCTAAACTTGGTGTTGATGATAATATTTTAAGTGCACGTGGTACGATTGAAGGCTTACCAATCATTGCAACCGTTCAAGATTTCGCCTTTATGGGTGGATCACTCGGTATGGCTTCAGGAGAAGCTATTATTAAAGCTTTTGATACTGCCATTGCCGAAAGGCGCCCGTTAGTTCTTTTTTCTGCTTCTGGTGGCGCACGCATGCAAGAAGGAACACTCTCGTTGATGCAAATGCCTCGTACAACCGTAGCGATTGAAATGTTGAAAGAAGCAAAACTTCCCTATATTGTTGTGCTGACTAATCCAACCACCGGTGGTGTTACTGCTTCTTACGCCATGCTTGGTGATATTCACATTGCTGAACCTGGCGCTATGATTGGTTTTGCTGGTCCACGTGTGATTCAACAAACTATACGCGAAACCCTACCAGAAGGTTTTCAAAGTAGTGAATATCTGCTCGAACATGGTATGATTGATATGGTTGTCTCACGTTTAGAAATGAAAACAACAATTGCGCGTCTTTTACGTTTGATGATGAAACGCCCTGCTGTTTTTAACCCTTCCGATCCATCCCCAACAGACTCTCAAACATCGCTTTCTACAACAAAAGCAGCTTAAATTTATGCAACAAAACCAGATACAAAGGGTGGTGGATGATTTACTAAAAAAATATCCGAAAAAATTTGATCTTTCTTTAGAGCGTATTATTCACCTTTTAGAGCGTCTTGGTAATCCACATTTAAAACTTGCCCCTATTATTCACATCGCTGGAACAAATGGCAAAGGATCTGCCTCAGCGATTTGCCGTGCTCTTTTAGAAAGTGCAGGATACTGCGTTCATGTCTATAGCTCACCTCATCTCGTCAACTGGAATGAACGCTGCCGGTTAGGTCAAAAAGGAGGTGGTCAACTTGTTACAGAAAACCAATTGGCTGAGACAATCCGTGAAATTATAAAAGTAAATCGTCAAGAGCCGATTACTATTTTTGAAATTTTTACAGCCGCTGCCTTTATGCTGTTTAGTACACATCCAGCTGATGTTGTCATTTTAGAAGTTGGGTTGGGAGGGCGTTTTGATGCTACCAATGTCATTAACAAACCAGCTGTATCGCTTATTATGCCCATTGATTATGATCATGAGAACTTTCTTGGAAACACAATTGCTCAAATCGCTTTTCAAAAGGGGGGAATTATCAAACCAAATGTTCCAGTAGTCATCGGGAAGCAAAATTATGAAGAAACTCTTGCTACTTTAATACCCCTTGCCGATAAAAATAAAGCACCTTATTCTCTATTTGATCAAGATTATCAAAGTTATAAAGAACATGGACGTATGGTTTTTCAAAACAATCAAGGTCTCATGGATCTTTCACTTCCTAACCTTATTGGAGACCACCAAGTTGCCAATGCTGGCGCATCTCTTGAAGCAGTTTGTCAAGCAGGTTTTCAACTTTCAGAACAAACCATAAATGACGCTTTGAAAAATATCTATTGGCCCGCACGGATGCAACATCTTATCCAAGGACATTTGGTTGATCAACTGTCTCCTAATATTGATTTATGGTTAGACGGTGGTCACAATCCTGCTGCTGGAAAAGTTATTGCGGCAGAACTTACACAATGGAGAAAAAAAACAGATCGTCCCATTATTATGATTGCTGGCATGCTCAATACCAAAGATGCTGTCGGTTATTTTCGTTCCTTAGCGAACCTTGTCGATAAAATATATACGATACCGCTGATTAACAATAATGCCAGTATCTCTCCAATAAAATTAGCTGAATCAGCGCAAAAAGCAGGAATCTTTGCTACTCCACAAGCACATCTACAAGATGCTTTGCATAAGATTAGAGCCGAATATAAAGAGGCAATTGTCCTTATTAGTGGTTCCCTTTATCTTGCGGGCGATATTTTACGTGACAATAAAACACCTCCATGCTAGAAATTGATTATTTTAAAGCTTTGAAAGATAGACTTTTTAATCATGCAACTTGATTGTGCACTTTATCAACATCCTAAACTTATTACTGTTTTTGGCGGATCTGGTTTTGTAGGACGACATGTCGTTGAAACTTTGACTAAGCGGGGATATCGCGTTCGTATCGCTGTTCGTTATCCACAAAAAGCTTATTACATGCTCCAAATAGGAGAAGTAGGACAAACCCAAATGCTTAAAACGGATATCAAGCATCGTGCTTCTGTTGCACGCGCGTTACTTGGAGCTGATGCGGCAGTGTTTTTACCTGGTAGCTTAAAACAAGCAAATCAATCGAATTTTAAAAACACACAAATTGATGGTGCTTACAATGTTGCTGAATTAACAGCACAAGCTGCTATTCCACTCATCTATATGTCAGCACTTGTGGCTAACGAGAATGCTTCATGTCTTTATGCACGTGTTAAGTTTATGGGTGAACAAATCGTTCATAACAAGCATCCTCAAGCAATTATTATCCGTCCATCCGTTATCTTTGGACCAGAGGATTGTTTCTTTAACACCTTAGCAGATTTGTCACGTTTTTTACCAATTATGCCTCTTTTTGGGGGTGGGCAAAGCAAATTGCAACCCGTGTATGTTGGTGACGTTGCTGAGTTTATCGCGCGCGCTTTAGATGGACAGGTTGCTTGGGGGAAAAATTATGATCTTGGTGGTCCCCAGATTATCACCTTTCAAAATACTCTTGAAAATATACTCAAAATTATTCACCGTAAAAAAACAATCCTATCCATGCCCCTTTCTGCTGGTCTATTGATTGGAGGAATTTTGGGAACTATCGGTAAATTGCCTTTTGTACCAACACTCGTAACAGCCAATCAGATACGTTTTTTGCAAATGGATAACATTGTTTCTAAAGAGGCTATAGAGAATGGATATACTCTAGACGGTGTGGGAATTACCCCCAGAGCAATGGCTGCATTCTTGCCAAGTTATCTTTGGCGATTTCGTCCACATGGTCAATTTTCGCAAAACTTATTCGTCTAGAATAAATTTTTCCAAAACTGAGTTAATTATTTGATTTATAATTTATAGCTCGTTGTTAGCGATTCTGAAATCAGAATGCTCAATAGAGTAATGTTTTTGCGTTTTAAATGCTCTATTCAGTATCACAAAAAATGTTTAATCGTATACCTATAGTATTTTGATAAAAATCGTTGAAAACAAGAGAAAAGCACTTCTTATAAACTGTCTTTATCCAAGAGCAGATGCAACATTGGAATCCTAAAGAACCGATTCTGAATTGCCTATTCATAAATATGATAACCTATGACTTTGCATTATATTATTTTGGTAGAAAGCTTAATAATGAGATTAAAGTAAGGTAATACTTCCTTTTTCAACAACCGCATAAGCGCGTAGAATATAAGTATTCTACTTTCGATATTATCCCATAAAAAATCGATATAAAAACTGTGAAGCAATGCACAATTTTTATTATTTAAAAGGTATTCTCTCTGGAGATTTTTAAAAGCTTTAAAGTTACGTGAAAAGGATAGAGTTTTGTTTATATAATAAGACTTATCATGAAGATCTCTTATTCTTTCAGTAACATCATTACTCAGATTCATAAATGCATATTTGTTGCACAAATTTATGGAGATTTTAAAAGAGCTTTTTCACATAAAGAAGTCCTCTTCTTGTCTTGCATTTTTTTTTAATTTCTCCTACCGTCTTGGAAAAACTTATTTTAAAGGAATAAAGAATGGCAGCTCAAGATTTTGTTGTCAAAGATATTGCACTTGCCGCTTATGGTCGTAAAGAACTTGATATTGCTGAAACTGAGATGCCTGGTTTGATGGCTTGTCGTAAGGAGTTTTCCTCTAATCAACCTTTGCGCGGAGCGCGTATTTCTGGCTCATTGCACATGACAATTCAAACAGCTGTTTTAATTGAAACATTAAAAGCGATTGGCGCCGATATACGGTGGAGCTCTAGCAATATTTTTTCTACGCAAGACCATGCAGCAGCAGCTATCGCCGCAACTGGTATTCCTGTATTCGCCGTTAAGGGTGAAACATTGGAAGAATATTGGACTTATATAGATGCAATTTTCCAATGGCCAGATGGTAACCCTTCCAATCTTATTTTAGATGATGGCGCTGATGCCACAAACTATATTTTAATGGGAAGTCGTGCAGAACAAAATAAAGATATCCTATCGCATCCCAAAACAGAAGAAGAAGAAATTTTTTTCAAACAAATACAAAAGCGTATGGATGCAACGCCAGGATTTTTTACACGACAGCGCGCAGCAATTAAAGGTGTAAGCGAAGAAACCACAACAGGTGTAAACCGTCTTTATCAGTTACAAAAAGAAGGGCTTTTGCCTTTTCCTGCTATTAATGTCAATGATAGCGTTACTAAATCAAAGTTTGATAATAAATATGGATGTAAAGAATCATTGGTCGATGGTATTCGACGTGGAACAGACGTGATGATCGCTGGTAAAACTGCCATTGTCTGTGGTTATGGTGACGTAGGAAAAGGTTCAGCAGCATCTCTTTCTGGTGCTGGGGCTCGTGTTAAAGTAACAGAAATTGATCCTATTTGCGCTCTTCAAGCAGCTATGGATGGCTATGAAGTTGTTAATTTGGATGATGCTGCTTCCAGTGCTGATATTATCATCACGACAACAGGCAATAAAGATGTTGTTCGTTTAGACCATATGCGACAAGTAAAGGATATGTGTATTCTTGGCAATATTGGTCATTTTGATAACGAAATCCAAGTCGCAGCCCTTAGAAATTTGCCATGGACAAATATTAAACCACAAGTTGATATGATCACCTTTCCCGATGGAAAACGCATCATTTTGCTCTCTGAAGGGCGTTTGTTAAACCTCGGGAATGCGACTGGGCATCCCTCTTTTGTCATGTCAGCCTCGTTTACTAATCAAGTTTTAGCGCAAATTGAACTTTTTACCCGTGCAGAACACTATACAAATGAAGTCACTGTTTTGCCTAAACATCTTGATGAAAAAGTTGCACGTCTACATCTTGATCGGTTAGGAATAAAATTAAGTGTTTTATCAGAAGAACAAGCCGCTTATATTGGAGTCACACCACAAGGACCTTATAAACCAAACCATTACCGTTACTAAACATTTCCTTGGGTTAAAAAAGGGTAAGATGTCGTGCGCAGCTTTGGTGACTATAACCCCAAAGAAAAAGCTCAAAAAATGATTCGAATCTATGCGTATATATTTTGCCTTTTTTTCTTTTTTTCTCCAACATGCGCTGTTGCTCAGTCATTGGAAGGTTATTTACCATTTTTCTTCACTTTACTAGATGGTCCATGGCTGCTTTTAGCGCTGTGTGGAGGAATTTCTTGTGCTTCACTTCTCACGTGTCTAGCTGTTATTATGCGTGCAAAAAAAACTGCACAGAAGCCATTGAAGATAATTCAGGCAAATTTTTCTGAAAAACTTAAATATTATGAATGGCTTCTGGAAGAAACCGAGCAATTCCTTCTTATTTGGGAAAATCCAACAACCTTACCCCGTGTCGTTGGTGCCCTTTCTGCATTGCAAAAAATAGGAATCGATCAGAAAGATTTTCAGCGTTTTGAGCTCTGGGTTGAAGAAAATTCTCTGCGAGAACTTGATTATGCATTGACTCAACTACGTTGTAAATGTCACCCTTTTGATCTTTCTATCACCACCACAAACAATGTACTGCTACAAGTTACAGGCGTCATCGCAGGAACAGTCGCTATTGCTCGTTTTCAAGATATCTCAAAACAACAGAGTGAAAATGCTCGTTTACAGAAAGATATCGCCCGCCTTCTTACTGAACTGAGAATGCAGCGTAATCTTCTTGATCTTATTCAAGAGCCCGTATGGATAAAAGATTGTGAAGGAAAAGTTTGTTTTATCAATCGCGCCTTTAGAGAAATGACAGATTTTCGTGAAGGCAGTGATGAAGTGGGGGATCTTTTCAATGAAAATACACAACGCAAAACAGATGAAACAGAAACAATTTTTCAAGAACATGTTCACACAGTTATTGATGGAGAACGATATCGTTTTCATCTCACACGTATTACAACAGCCGAAGGGATGGCAGCTTTTGCGCGTGATGACAGCGCATATGAAAATCTTGCTCATGAATTAAGTTATGTTCTTCAAAGCCATTGTGAAACACTTGACCAAATTTCAACAGCTGTAGCTATTTTTGATACAAACCAAAAATTAAAATTCTGTAATCATGCTTTTAAAATTTTATGGCCGTTGGAGACTTCCTTTTTAGAAAGTGAACCAAGCCATACATTATTTCTTGAACGTCTACGTGAAAAAGGGCTCATTGCTGAACACCCCGATTGGCGCGCATGGAAAGAAGAACTTTTTAAAGCCTATCGACAAACAGAATCGAACCAACAAATTTGGAATCTTCCAGATGGGCGTACGGTGCGTGTTATCTCGAACCCTCATCCACAAGGAGGTGTCACTTGGCTTTACGAAAACCTTACAGAAAAAATTGATCTTGAACGCCGTTATAATACACTTATTAAAATACAAGGTGAAACACTTGATAAACTTTCCGAAGGCGTGGTTGTTTTTGGTACTGATGGACGCCTTCGTTTATCGAATCCTGCCTTGTCGAAATTGTGGTCTCTTCCTTATAATTTACTGGTAGAAGGGACCCATATTACACAGTTACAAAGCCATTGTTCAGCCTTAACCTTGGGGCAAGAATGGGATCAATTTACCAAGTTCATTACCGGTTTTGCTGAAAAACGTGAAACATTTTCAGGTCGTATAGATCTTAAAAATGATATGATTATTGACTATACTCTGGTCCCTCTTCCTAATGGACAAACGATGCTTACTTTTGTGAATGTTACGGACACTGTCCATGTTGCGCGTGCTCTTCAAGAAAAAAATGAAGCATTAGAAAGTGCTGATCGTTTGCGTAATGAATTTGTTCAACATGTTTCTTATGAATTACGCACACCTCTCACCAATATTATTGGATTTTCCGATATTTTACGTGATCAAATTTTCGGCTCTATCAATGAACGTCAACAAGAATATCTTGAACACATTCATTCAGAATCAGGAACTCTTTTAAATATTGTTAACGATATTCTTGATCTTGCTACCCTTGATGCAGGCATTATGGAGTTGGACATAAAATCGGTTAACATTGCCGATGCTATGATACAAGCAGTAGCACGTGTAGAAGATCGCCTTAATGGACGTCATATTACGCTTTTACAACAAATTTCTCCTTCCTTAAATTCTATTTCTGCTGATGAAAAGCGCTTGCATCAAATTTTTGTGAATGTACTGAGTAATGCTATTAATTTTGCAACGGAGGCGAGTACTATTGAATTTTGCGTCGATGAACAAGATGATAACATTGTCTTTAGCGTTCACAATCAGGGCTCTGACATCCCAGAAGACGTCCTTGATCGTATTTTTAAACGTTTTTCTTCCCATTCACACCATGGTGGGCGTGCGGGAGCGGGTCTCGGCCTTTCCCTTGTAAAAAGTTTCGTTGAACTACACGGTGGACATGTTGAAATTCTTACCGGTTCTGGAAAAGGAACAACAGTTAAATGTTTTTTCCCACTCTCCAAAGGAGATAAGATTTTTTAATTTTAACCTTTATGATAACAAAAATTTTTCATCCATTTCATGGAACTTTTAATGAATTTTAGTTTTTTTCTTGAAAATGAAGAGGCAACAAAGCTTTTTGCACAAAATTTAGCTCTCTCTTTAAAGCCAGGAGATCTTGTGACGCTGCAAGGGGATCTTGGAACTGGAAAGTCAACCATTGCACGTACAATCATTCAAACACTTGCGAACAATAACACTATGGATGTTCCAAGCCCTACTTTTACTCTTGTGCAAAGCTATCAACTTCCAAAGTTTGAAATTATTCATGCTGATCTTTATCGCCTTTCTATGGCAGAAGAAATTGATGAATTAGGGCTTCATGAAGCTCGTGAGAAAAATATTTTACTTGTTGAATGGCCAGAAAGAAATACAGCTCTTTTAGAGCTTGCCACTTTTGCACTCACCTTACACTATAAAGAACATGGGCGTCATGTAACAGTTAGATCAGCGCAACATTCCATTGAATGTTTGCAACAGTCTTTCGCAATTCGTACATTTAAAAAAAACATGAACATCATCATTTTTTAATTTGATAATACCTCAATACTACCTATGAAATCTGAGATGATGGACAACATAAAGAAGGCTTCATGGAGGTACCAACCATGGAAGATGAAACGAAATGCTGACTCTTTCATATAACAATGACATAAATTGCAAAGGACAGCCGTTAATTTATAGGAATTCATCAATTTATTTTAGAGAATCTGATACCTACAATTTTGATTCTAGAGAATAGTATAAGAGAATTTTAAATTGAAGTGGTAACCCTTTAGAAGAGCATTATATAACCTGTAGTGAATTGCTTGTTTCTTTCTGCTTAAAAATTGTGAGCTTCAGAAAAGTAATTTGCAAAGTTTTTGCTTAAAATCTCCTTTTATGTGTTGAAAACACTATCTATCTCAATAGTCTTATCTAAGAAGAAATACCTTTATGAAATTATCATTCACCTAATATTTTTAACGCGCCTATAAGGAAAGAATTGCCTATATTCTTCATACAAAGCAATTTTTTATAAAAAATAGTCAATTGAAACATGCATAAAAGCATGAATTCTTAAATTCATTTAAAATTTTGATTTTTATTGTCTTTTCATTATAATATAATGCAAAAAAGAATATTTTAAAAAAGTCAAAAGGAGAGACAAAATTTCTCTCCTTTATAGTGATTATATGTGGAATTAACTAAGCCCATCTTTTATCCATTCAGAAAGACGTCCTTTAGAGGTAGCGCCAACCATATTCGATGAAATATTTCCATTTTTAAACATTAATAATGTAGGGATAGAACGTACTCCGTATTGGGTAGCCAGTTCCGGATTTTCATCAATATTTACCTTAGCAATTTTAACTTGATTTTGCATTTCTATTGAAATTTCATCCAAAATTGGAGCAATCACTTTGCAAGGGCCACACCATTCTGCCCAAAAATCAACCACAACAGGGGTGGAAGAGGTTAGAACTTCACTTTCGAAATTGTCCTTATCAACTTTTATACACGTCATTTATTTATCCTTTTATATTCACTTTTTATAGATTGGTATAATAACAATTCATATCAAGTTATTGCAAAGATAAATTATTAAAGGACTTTTTTACACCAGGGATTGTGCGTTGTGTTTGTTTGAGCGATTTTATGAAAGTAAATAAAATGTAAAAATGCTTTGCAAGGAAAAGAGTAACTTATAAGGCAACTTCACTAAGAAATGCCTCAAGTTTTTCTGGAGGAAGTTTAAAAATTTTGGCTTCTTTACTGTAGATAAGCAGAGCCTGGATATCTTTATCGGGATGAATAGCTTGCAACAATTTTTGGTAAAGGGCCATTTGCAACCAGTGATGGGAAGCAATAGCAGCTTCATTTTCTGGTGGAGTTCCGGTTTTAAAATCGGCAAAGATAATGCTGTTTTGCTTGATGTAGAGACGGTCAATTTGACCAGAGATTGCTTGTTCTTTTCCACGAATTTTCACAATACCCATTAAGGAGACCTCAGCACGTGAATGCTCAGAGAAAAGGGGTTTGAGATAAACATGATCTAATATTTTCCAAATATGGCAAAGAGCATCTTCTCTTTGGCTCTCATGCCAATGAGAGGCTTTGATATTGAGATAGTTTCGAGCATAATCTCGACGTTTTTGTGGGGGACAATCGGGCAAATATTGTAACAATCGGTGAACGAGATTACCATATTCAATGGAAAAAGCTCTGTTTGTGTTCATGGCTCCTAAAACAGGTGAAGTGGTAAGCTGTTTTGGACTTGAGGACAGCTCTGTATCAGCTTCAATGGAAAGGCTCGCCACTGACGGTTTTAACGGTTTTGGTAACACTGGTTCTGCTGGTACTTTATGAGAGAAAAAAGCAGGCAAAGGTGGTAAGGTTTGGCATTCAGCGGAAGGAACTTTTGAGTTTATAGAAGCAGAAGAAGCAGGTGTAATGCAATAACGCCAAGCTGCAATATCTTCCGAAGAATCTTTTATAGCAAGGGCATGCGGTTCGAGGGCTTTTTTTACGAGTTGTAACCATGTATGAGATGGCGTTTTCGGACCTTTATACCCACAAATAAACAAGCGATCTTCAGCGCGTGTCATTCCTACATAAAGAAGACGCCTATATTCTTCTTCTGCACGCTCTTTTAAATATGAAATTGCTTGTTTAGAGAGTTTTGTATCAAACTTTTCATTGGGATGCCAAATAAAGGCTTGTTTTCCGTTCCATTGTGCATTGTTTAAAGGAACTTTAAGCAAGTGAGGCGCATGCTGAGGATGCCAAATCGCACTACCAGGATCGACTAAAAACACAACAGCAGCCTCTAGTCCTTTTGCAGCATGAACAGTCATGATACGAATTTCTTCATTACTTTGTTCAAATTCACGTTTAATTTCTGGTTCGCTTGCACTTAATGTTTCTAAAAAAGCTTGTAATCCTGGTAATCCTGTTTTTTGAATAGTGAGCGTATAATCCATAAAAGCATCGAGCACATCATTTGCTTCAGATCCTAAACGAGACAGAATTTTTTGTCGTCCCTTATCATTGTTCAGAATATAGCTATAGAATTCAAAAACTGGTATTTTATCCACTAAAGCGCGATAATGGTTTAGCTTTTCAAAAGCATCTTTAAAAGATACCTGCGATGATATATGCGCGCACAGACTTTGCCAAAGAGAGCCGGTGCGGTGTACGGCAAGCTGATAGAGTTCCTCTTCACTAAGAGCAAAAAGTGGGCTTTTTAAAACACAAGCAAGAGAAAGATCATCTTGTGGCTGCAAAACAAAACGCGCAAGCGCCATTAAATCACGGATACTAATATGTTTGGTAAGCTGTAAACGATCAGCCCCTGCTACGGGAATATTACGGTGTTTAAGAGCACGGGAAAGAGCTGAGACAAATTGATCACGTTTACGGACCAAGATCATAATATCACTTGCACGTATTAAGCGTCCTTTTGCTGGAAGCATTTCGCCTTTTTGTAACCAGTCGGCAATCGTTTCAGCAATTTTTTCTGCTAAACGAACTTCAGGTGTATCTAAATGATTAACAGTTGTATGCCAATCTTGAGGAAAATCACTCGTTTCTTTGGAAATGGCATCCCATATAACAACTTCACCGGGACTGTGAATACGGATAGCTTCATGCACCGTTTTTGTATTTTCTGCCGAAAGCCCTTTATAGTTTTCTGGTGTTTCAAAAACAAGATCAACACTTTTAAGAACATCTGCTGTAGAGCGAAAAGAATAATGCAGTTGTATTTTTTCAAATTGTTGATTTGTTTGTTGCACTTTTTTTTGAATAATTCGTCCATTTGCAGCAAAATTTTCTGGAGCAGCGCCTTGAAAAGAATAAATAGATTGCTTTTCATCTCCAACAGCAAAAAGAGTCCGTATGTTTGTTCGTTGGCTATACCCTGAAAAAAATTCCTGTGCCAACAGTTGAATAATTTGCCATTGCTCAGGGTTGGTGTCTTGTGCTTCATCAAGTAGAATATGATCAAGTCCCTGATCAAGTTTATAGTGCACCCATTGGCTTGCACCTTTGCGCTGTAACAAATGAAGTGTACGCTCAATAAGGTCATCAAAGTCTAAGAAGCCATTGGACTTTTTTAGATTCTTATAAATTTTGAGATAAATAGTACAGAGCTGAAAAGCAGCCATATTGAGGGTGGCAACCTTTGCGCATTGATATTTTTCTAAAAGAACAGAAAGCTTGTTTTGTTTATCTTCAAGCATTTGTTGAATAAAAGGCCAAATTTCGTCTGATTTTTTATGAGATAAATGTGAAAAATTACGCGGCTCACCTTTTGTTGTAAAATAAACATCAGAAATAAGATTGAGAATATTTGTCTCATCATGCACCTTTTCTAATTGGGAAAGTTTTGCCACCATATCCTTAAAGCTTTGATTACCATTGGTTTCACAATGCTTAAGAGCATAAAGAGGAAGGCGCGCTGTTTGTTTAATTTGTTCCAGAAGATATTGATTTGTTTCATTGGGCGCTAAGTTAAAAAGCGCGCGCAATTTTTCTTCTCCATTTTCAGATAAAAGAGAAGATAAAAAATCAGACAATTTATGTTGCTTTTCAACTGCCTCATAGAGCAATTGGTTAAAAGTATGTTCGCTAATAACTTGAAGTAACTGTTGCAAAGCAGGTTGTACATCACGACGAGCTAAAAGTTGACGACGAGATTCTTGTCGTAATTTTTTTCGACTGATATCATCGGGAAGTTCAAAATGCCCTGCAATATTGGCTTCTAACATAAATTGATGCAAGAGAGATTCACAAAAAGCATGAATCGTTTGGATTTTTAAGCCACCAGGCGTTTCGAGGGCACGCGCAAAGAGTTGCCGTGCATAAGTTAGTTTTTGCGCATTAACAGTTTTTTTTTCAAACCGTGTTAAGGTTTCTTGCAGCTGTGCATCATCGAGCTCATTCCAACTGGAAAGCGTGCGAAAAATTCGTGATTGCATAACAGCAGCAGCAGCTCTTGTATAAGTAAGGCATAAAATACGTGCTGGAGGCGTACCGTTTAAAAGCAAACGGATAACACGTTCACTTAAAACGTGGGTTTTTCCAGATCCAGCATTTGCAGAAACCCACACGTTTTTTTGGGGATGTGTTGCTGTTGCTTGTGCATCAAGAGCGGCTTCAGGAATAGAAAAAAACGTCATGATTACTCTTCTTTATGAAAACCACTTGACCATTCCCACAACCGAGCCAAATGGTCGTAGTCACCTTCATATCGTTTTGACATGGGGACAGCATGTGAGAGATAGCCTTGTTGTGGATTTTGATAATAAATTATGAGTGCGATAAGATTTTCCCATGCATTTTCAGCAAGATCAACAGCACTTAGATAAGTTTTTCCGTCTTTTTTCTTTAAAAGAATTGATTGGGATTTAATTTCACCTTTTTTGTTAAGGGGAATGTAAAATAAATTTGAAGGTGTAAAATCTTGAAAATCTGGGAAGCCCCCTTGTATGAGTAAAGCTGTTTCTAAAGCCAATTGCGGAAATAATAATTCACGAACTTGTTTTGATAAAGGAGGCGTTCCGGTTTTGAAATCTAGAATTTCAACCGTTTTATCTGGCAAAACATCAAGACGATCAGCACGTCCTGAAAGGGTTACCCCTGTTGTTCCTATAGGGATTTTTTGTGATACCACTTCCGAATATCGCTCTCGCAGTCCTAAACTTTGTTCCCATTGAATAAAGCGTGGAGCAAGATTTTCAAAACTATTCCACCAAATTACTTCAATATCGGGTGGAAAGTTGAATTTATCAAATTCTTTACGTCCAATAGAAAGCAGTACGTTGAGTGCATTTGCATCATTTGGATTTTTCATTTGTGTACAAAAAGCCGCAAGAATAGCGTGATAAAGTATTCCACGTTCTGAAGCGCTAGGATCATGAATAAGTTCTTTAAGTGGTTTGAGCCTTAAGATTTTTTTGGCATAAATAGCATAGGGATCATATCGCAATGTTTCTATTTCAGTGACTGAAAAATGGCGCGGGCGTATATCAAGAGGTGGAGAAGGGCAAGGACGTTCCACCTCAGAAGTTATGCTTGTATGATCAAGTATCTTTGCCCAATGGCGTAGTATTTCACCTCGTTCACGGATTTGTTCCCAAACCTGTTTTCCTACAACTGTTTCCATGCGTTGTAGCCAGCGTGAAGGAATGGAAGGCGTATGATTAACGCGCAATGCGCGACTCATCACCACTTTATCCATTCCCATTGCCCATTGAAAATCATGCGCAGAAAGACCAATACGCTGCTCTGGTGGTTCCAGAGTTAACATCATTTTCATCGGTCGCGATAAAAAAGCATCATTTCGGGTTGATATCGGCCATGACCCTTCATTAAGACCGCCGATGACCACTGTATCAACCGTTTGCAAACGCGATTCCAAAGTACCCCAGATGAATAAACGTGGATGTCCTCCAGGCGAAGGTGCGACGGAACGAGTTGCTATTATAGCAGAAAACATAGCAGGCCATTCACAAAGATGAAATGTTAATCCTGATTGATCACTGACCAATTCACGTAAAAACTTTGATAGGGCTTGTCCTGCTTCGTGTTGATAAAGATGTGCAAGAGAATTATCCTCATTGCGACCAAAATTTTCAAAAACTTCAACAGTTGCTATCGCAGCTTCGTTGATGGTGCATTCTTTCTCTTGTTTCATAAGAGATGTTAAAGGTTCAACAGCTGTCCTCAAAAGATGACAAAGGAAACGTGCTTCTTCACATTTCTGCTGATCAAGAGCGTTGATTTCAGAACTATTATGAAAGTATGTTTCAATCCATTTTTCAAGAAATTGATCACACTCGCAAAGATTGATGCGCCCTGTATTCCCTCGAAGAACAAAAAGTTCAAAATTTTCTGCCATTTCCCGTAAACGATGACGATTTTGTTGGAGTGTTGTAAGGGGATGTTTAAGAAGAGAAAGAAAAGCAATGGGATCATCAGGTTGCAATACATTTTCTAAGATAAGTCGTAAGAGAGTTACAGGCAATGTTTGTGCAAGTGGTATTCCGCCTGAATCATTTGCTTCAATTCCAAATCGCTGTAATTCCACGGCAACACGGCGTGCTAAATTACGGTCATTTGTAATAAGAGCCGCAGTTTTTTGAGGTTCTTCAATAGCTTTGCGTAAGGTAACAGCTATAGCGAGAGCTTCTTCACGTTCATTTATAGCTTCAATAAATGACCAATCTGCACAAAGATTTTCATAGTCATCACGGACAATTTGTATCCATTTATCTGTCGTAGAAGCTGGTCGGAGTGCTTCTGATAAAAGAGCCATTCTTCTTTTCTTTGTGCTACTCTGTTGGCCAATTTCGCAAACATGATGACGTTGACACTCCATGAGAGAAAGAAGTTTTTTTAAATGATATTGAGGATGGCTAAAAACATTTTCTGCAGGATCAAAAAAATCGCAAGCTGTTTTTTCTTTATTGCTTGTGCTTAATGCATTCCATTGTTCTTCATCCATATGGAGATCAAGACCAGGAAGAACAACAGCCCCTTTGGGCAGAGAAGCTATAACCTTTAAAAGATGAGAAACTGCGGGCATAGAACCCGACACACCAGCAGCAATGATAGGTTTATCAGGATGCGTGCATCGCAAAGTCTCTGCATGCATTGTGAGTGCTTGATTACGCCATTCAGCGGGATTGCTTCGTTGCCTTTCGGTCAAGATTTGTGGCCAATTTTGCGTAACAATAGTCAGAAAGTCGAGCGTTATTTGCCACCATTCAGCGACCATGTCAGGTGCAATATCTTTAAGCTTCGACCAATCTGCTCCTTCTGTTTCAACTTCATCCATCAAATGCGCTAAATCCTGAGCAAGCCAAATTGCATCAGCACTATGAGCCGGAATAAGCACATCTTCTGTACCAAACATGGCACGCAGATGCGCAGGTAAATTTTCACGCCATGGGCGAATAAGGCGCGCTAAAAGCAGTAAGCGTTCACTTTTTCCAATGGGTGGATTCAGAGCGCTGGTATGATTTTCAACAAAAAGGAAACTGTCTTCATCGACATCTCCTAGAGCACGAATGGTTGGTAAGAAAGTTGATTGTGTATCGCTTCTTTCAACAAAAGCTAAACGTAAAGCGCGAGCAGCACGACGTGTCGGAACATAAATAAGGCTATCGGCAAGGGCAGTTTGAATGTCTCCACTTGAAGCGAAATTATCAATAAGGCTACCAGAGAGTAGTGCATCAACAAAGTGAGGCAAAAAAGCAGTTCCCAGAGAAATAGAAAAAACATGCGGTTTATGGGTCATATGATCTCATATTTGGGATAACAAATTTTAGCTTATTGATTATTTGTATTATTTTGACTGTATACAATTTTCATACAAGAAAAAACTGAAAAGCTCTATTTATACAGGAGATTTTTAGCTGACATTCAAAATACTGAAATATATGACCTTGTCTTAAGCTATTGTGAAAAAATATATCAAAATTTTAAAAGACGTTACAATTACAAATATATTATAACTTATTGAATATTAATAAATAAATTTACCGTATTCTTTATACAGTGCAATCTGAAAGTGTTCTTTACATACTCCTTTTGTTTTCAGAAAAAATAACAATATTCAGATCCTCAACTCAATATGAAAAATCATTATCCACCAAATTGTTACATAAAAAATTCTTCTTTACATTAAAAGCTTACTTGATAATCTTTAAAAGTAGAAAATTTTATCTTAGGAGCTCTTTCTGCTTCATAATTTAATGAAAAATGGTTCTCCGCTAAAAAAACTGGATCACCTTCTAAATCATACGCAATAGCAGAGCGGTGATTGCTGAGAAACTTTTGCAACTCATCTTTGCTCTGCGCTGAAATCCAACGGCATAAATTAAAGCGTGCAGACTCAAAATTCACTGGCAAAGAATATTCTATTTTTAATCGCTCTTTTAAAACATCAATTTGCAAAGCACCAATAACACCAATGAGAGAAGGCGACCCATCATCAGGAATAAACAATTGCACAACCCCTTCTTCAGCCATTTGTTGCAAAGCTTCTTTGAGCTTTTTTGCTTTCATTGGATCGCCTAAACAAACACGACGCAAAATCTCTGGTGCAAAATTTGGTACTCCCTTAAAGAGGATATCTTCTCCTTCAGTCAAAGTATCGCCGATACGCAATGTTCCATGATTAGGGATCCCTACGATATCACCAGCATAGGCTTGATCAGCAATTTGGCGCGAACGCGCAAAGAAAAATTGTGGAGCCGAAAGTGTCATCGGTTTTCCTGTTCGGACCAACTTTGTTTTCATACCACGTTCAAGTGTTCCCGAGCATACCCGAAAAAATGCAATACGATCACGATGATTAGGATCCATATTCGCTTGAATTTTAAAAACAAATCCCGTCATTTTAGGTTCAGTTGCTATGATATTGCGCTGATCTGCACTTTGATCACGAGGACTTTGACCAAAATCAATAAGTGCATTGATCAAATCACGAACACCAAAATTTCGTAAAGCTGAACCAAAATAAACCGGAGTCATATGACCTTCACGGAAAGCTTGAAGATCAAAATTCTTGCAAACACTTTGAGCAAGTTCTACCCCTTCAATAAAAGTTGAACGTTGATATTCAGGGAGTAAATGGACAACCTCTCTGGGATTTGAAACTATCTGCTGTATTATCTCATCATCTTTTTGACGAAAACGATTATGATGAAGGTCATAGGTACCAACAAAATCTTTACCGGTACCAATGGGCCATGTTATAGGGGCGGTATCAAGAGCAAGCTTTTCTTCAATTTCATCTAAAAGCTCTATAGGGTCACGTGCCTCACGATCCATTTTATTGATAAAAGTAACAATAGGAATATCCCGCATCCGACATACTTCAAACAATTTTAATGTTCTAGGCTCAATCCCGCGGGCCCCATCCAATACCATGATAGCACTATCAACAGCTGTGAGTGTGCGATAGGTATCGTCTGAAAAATCTTCATGGCCTGGGGTATCTAGGAGATTAAAAATATGATTTTCATATTCAAACGTCATCACCGAAGTCACAACGGAAATACCACGATCACGCTCAATATTCATCCAATCAGAACGGGTTTGAATACGATCTTTTTTGGCTTTTACTTCTCCTGCAAGTTGAATAGCACCACCAAACAATAAAAGCTTTTCTGTTAATGTTGTTTTCCCCGCATCTGGGTGAGCAATAATTGCAAATGTACGGCGTCGCTTTACTTCCTGCACTCTTCGTTCCATTATTCCTCCACAGGACGTGCAAGTGTTTCAGCAATCAGTGCACGCATTTCATTAATCCCATAAAGCGCTATAAATGATCCCCATCGTGGACCTCGCTCTTGTCCAAGAAGGACTTCATACAACATTTGAAAAAAAACATTGGAAACACCAGGCCCACCTTCAGGGCTTTTTTTGCTATGATCTTGATAGCGTTCCGTTAACCGTGCAACATCAAGAAGTGTATTTTGTAATATGTTGCCATCAACAGTTTCAGGTAAATGAGCTAATTTTTCATCAATTTGTGCTAATGTTGCTCGTTCGCTATCATCTGGTATACGAAATTTCTTGTTTGGTTTAACAAAAACATCAAAATATTTAATGGCAAACTTCACCAATTGATCAAGTTCTGGATAAGTTTGTGCATTTGCTTCTTTAGCGTAACGAGAAATAAAACCCCAAAGAACTTCTGCATTCTCCGCATTTGAAGCACTTACCAAATTTAAAAGCATCGCAAAGGATACAGGCAAATCAACCTGCGGTGGACAACCATTATGAATATGCCATACAGGATTACTAAGCCGTTCTTGCCAACTTTGACGACCATAAGCAGAAAGATGAGCATAATATTCATCCACAGCTTTAGGAATAACATCAAAATAAAGCCTTTTTGCTGTTTTAGGTTTTGAAAACATATAAAGCCCTAAACTCTCTGTTGGGGCATATGTAAGCCATTCATCAATGGTTAAGCCATTTCCCTTGGATTTGGAAATTTTCTGCCCTTTCTCATCTAAAAAGAGCTCATAGTTGAATCCTTCTGGGGGGTTTCCACCTAATACTTTACAAATTTTAGAAGAAAGATTTGTGGAATCGATAAGGTCTTTTCCGGCCATTTCATAATCAATGCTAAGTGCTGTCCAACGCATTGCCCAATCTACCTTCCACTGACACTTAACTTTGCCCCCCGTAACCTCTGTTTCTATGGTTTCTCCTGTTTCAGGTTCAATATAAGTGACTGTCCCTTTTTCAACATTACGCGCAATCATCGGTACCTGTAATACTTTTCCAGAAAAGGGAGAAATCGGTAGAAAGAGTGAATAGGTCGCTTGCCGTTCTTCACCTAATGTTGGTAAAATAATTGCCATAACCTTGTCATAACAGGCAAGGATTTTCAAAAGTGTTTCATCAAAACGACCGGAATTGTAATAATCCGTAGCACTTGCAAATTCATAATCAAAACCAAAACGATCAAGGAAAGCCCGTAACCGCGCATTATTTGCCGCTCCAAAAGAAGGATAATCATCTCCAAAAGGGTCGGGTACACGGCTCAACGGTTGACCAAGATAATGTTCCATCCTCTCGCGATCAGGCACATTCTCAGGAACCTTGCGCAAACCATCCATATCATCAGAAAAACAAAGTAATTTTGTTTTTACTTTATTCTCCGTGAGAATATGAAATGCATGACGCACCATGGTTGTACGTGCAACTTCCCCAAAAGTTCCAATATGCGGTAAACCAGAAGGGCCATAACCTGTTTCAAATATCACACTGTCTGGATAACCCGTTTTTTCATACCGTTTGATAATCTTACGTGCTTCTTCAAATGGCCAAGTTCTCGATTGAGAAGCTGCATCTTTTAATTCAGGCGTAAGGTTGAGGGTATCACACTGATCACGCATCATTATTTATCCTAAAAATTACACTCTTTCAAAATAGGGTGTATGGTTCTTGAATTTATTCGTCAATAATAGCAAGCAAAAAGATGAAAATTTCTTTATACTCTTAAGCCACAATACAAAAACCGCCCTCGTTATAAACATATTTTGTTCTGATAAAAATCAAAAACATTCAATATTATAAAGCAAAATTGACTTGTTTTGATTATCGAAGCCTTCATTGCTATTATTATCATGGGTTTTGCTTATTATATTTATTAGCGCAAAAGATAAGCTTCTAGTATTGAACGAAAGAACGGTAAAAACCAACAGAAAAAATGCTCAAACTAGGCATTTCATACAAAAGCACTGCACCTACTTTACACTTGTCACCGTAACTTTCTATTTCTTTTCTTTATCACCTTGATGATGCATTGCTAATGTACGCAAACGTAGAGCATTTAATTTAATAAAACCAGTTGCATCTCTTTGATCATAAACACCTTGATCATCCTCGAAAGTTACTAACTCACTGGAATAAAGTGATTTCTTACTTTGGCGCCCTTCAATAATTACATTCCCCTTATAAAGCTTTAACGTGACTTCACCTTCAACATGTTCTTGAGATAAATCAATAGCTGCCTGCAACATCTTACGTTCCGGCGAAAACCAAAATCCATAATAAATGAGTTCTGCATAACGTGGCATCAACTCATCTTTTAAATGAGCTGCGCCACGATCTAACGTTAAAGATTCTATAGCTCTGTGAGCCGTCAAAAGAATGGTTCCACCTGGTGTTTCATAAATACCCCGCGATTTCATACCCACAAAGCGATTTTCTACCAAATCTAACCGACCAATACCATTATCGCGCCCGTAACGATTTAATTCTGCAAGTAAAGTTGCAGGAGATAAATTTTTTCCATTGATTGAAACAGCATCGCCTTTTTTAAAGCCAAGAGTAATTCTGGTTGCTTGATCTGGAGCATCTTCCGGCGAAAGAGTACGCATATGGACATATTCAGGAGCAGGAAGTGCTGGATCTTCTAAAATCTTTCCTTCTGATGAAGAATGCAATAAATTTGCATCCACTGAAAAAGGCGCTTCACCTTGCTTATCCTTTTCTACAGGAATTTGATGAATACGAGCAAATTCAAAGAGATCTGTCCGACTCTTAAAATCCCAATCACGCCATGGAGCAATAATCTTTATATCAGGATTAAGCGCATAAGCGGAAAGCTCAAAGCGTACCTGATCATTGCCTTTTCCTGTTGCTCCATGAGCAATGGCATCTGCCCCTGTTTCCTCAGCAATTTCAATAAGGCGTTTTGAAATAAGTGGACGTGCAATTGATGTTCCTAAAAGATAAGTCCCCTCATAAACGGTATTGGCTCGAAACATCGGAAACACAAAATCACGCACAAATTCTTCGCGCAAATCTTCAATGTAGATCTCTTTAACACCTAGCATTTCAGCTTTACGACGAGCAAGTTCTAGCTCTTCCCCCTGCCCCAAATCTGCTGTAAAAGTTACAACTTCAACACCTAGCGCACTTTGCAACCATTTAAGAATAATTGACGTATCCAATCCACCTGAATAAGCCAAAACAACTTTTCTAATATTTTGCCACCTTTTCATTTTAACGTTCTATATGAGCTACTTTTTTATTTCTACCCAAAAATCAAAACGATGCAAGAAATATAAAAATAAATTCTTTTTAAGCAACATTAAAAAGACGCAAAAACCGTAAATAAAGGTGCCTCAAAGTATAAATAGTGAACACTGCTTAAAATAAAAGGAGATTTACGTGTCATTTCTACCGGAGTGGTCTATTGTTGTACAATTTGCTTTAGCATCGTTGATTTTAGCACTTATTCCAGGACCAGATATGATGCTTTCTGTAGGACGAACCATTACACAAAGCAAAAAAGCTGGAATTATGTGCACCTTGGGTAGTGCAACAGGGTTTGCCATTCAGGTTACCGCTGTAGCACTTGGCTTATCAGCGCTTATTTTTGCTGCACCACATACTTTTGTTCTTCTGAAAATTGTTGGCGCCTTTTATCTTTTATGGTTTTCCTTTCAAGCGTTACGGAGAAACCCCACTTTTTCCTTTGAACAGACATCTTCTAAATCTCAAAGCGCTAAACGTAACTATCTTGCTGGTATTGGAATTAATCTTCTCAATCCTAAAGTTATACTCTTTAACGCGACATTCTTACCACAATTTATCAATGCGAATGATCCTATGGCAACACAAAAATTGCTCTTTTTAGGACTCTCTTATATCCCTATTTCTTTCCCCATTACAATTGCAATCGTTTTTACAGCGCATAAACTTACCAAAACTCTCAAAAAGAACCCTCTTTATATTCGCTTTCTCGACTGGCTTATTGCTGGTACTTTTACCAGCTTTGCCCTCCATCTCCTTGTGGTTACAAAACATTGATTTATAAGTGTAATGTATCGCTTTTAATTTGAATAAAAAACAAATATTATAAGATTTTTTCATTTCAAATCTGTTTATTTTGAATAAAACAATACCTTTCCTTTGTACACCACAAGAGAAGCTGGAGTTTTCGTATGGATAAAAACTATCTAAGAAAAGAATAAACAAAAGCATGAGCCACTGCACAATCTCCACTTTTTAAAAGATATTACCGTAGATGCTTTTAAAAGACACAAAACCTAATTAATGAGTATGATAATAAGGTAGAAATTAGTTACAATCCTTAAGACTTCATATTCCCTCTAAATTAGGCTTCCTTCTTATTTCAGAGATTATGCAAACAGACTATAGACAATCTCTTACCCCATTTAGCATATAAATGCTGAAACTGTTCGTCTAGCACTTATCCATCTTAATCTCTGTCTCACGTATGCCATCGCATGAGGTTTGGATATTAAATTACAAACAAAAAAGTATAGGCCTCGATATCGCTGAAAATTACGTTAACTAATGACCAATGGCATTTTCAAGTTGTAACCGTTCAGATTTACGTAAGCGCTCTGAAGCCGATTTAAGCTGTCCACATGCAGCTAAAATATCGCGTCCACGCGGTATCCGAATAGGAGAAGCATAGCCCGCTTGATTAACGACATCAGCAAAACGCTCGATTTGCTCCCAATCAGAGCACTGATAATTACTCCCTGGCCACGGATTAAAAGGGATTAAATTAATCTTAGCAGGAATCCCTTTCAATAACTGAATCAATCGCTTAGCATCATCTAAACTATCATTGATATCTTTCAGCATAACATATTCAAATGTGATTCGTTTTGCATTGGAAAGACCAGGATAATTACGGCAAGCCTCCATTAGTAAAGCAAGCGGATATTTTTTATTAATGGGAACAAGCATATCCCTTAGTGTATCGTGTACTGCGTGGAGTGAAATTGCTAACATAACACCAATTTCTTCTCCAGTTCGGATAATTCCAGGAACAACTCCACTAGTTGAAAGCGTAATTCGACGTTTTGATAAAGAAAGTCCATCGCCATCAGAGGCAATCAATAAAGCTTTTTTAACAGCTTCAAAATTATAAAGAGGTTCTCCCATTCCCATCATAACAATATTGGTAATTTTTCGTCCTTCAATGGGAACAATTGCTCCATCAGGGGTATTCTTATCAGGAAAATCACCCAAACAATCACGTGCAACCAATAATTGTGCCAAAATTTCTTCTGCGGTCAGATTACGAACAAGCATCTGCGTTCCAGTATGGCAAAAAGAGCAGGTTAACGTACACCCTACTTGCGATGAAAGACATAAAGTACCACGTCCTTCTTCAGGGATATAAACCGTTTCAATTTCAACAGGCCTTCCAGCTCCACGTGCAGGAAAACGTAAGAGCCATTTACGCGTACCATCTTTTGATATTTGTTCTCCAACAATTTCTGGGCGCGCAATGGAGAAATGACACTTAAGTGTTTCTTGCATTGCTTTAGAAATATTCAGCATATCATCAAAATTTGAAACACCACGCACATAAAGCCAATGCCAAAGCTGACGCACACGCATACGCGTTTGATGCTCTGGTACACCAACAGTCTTTAAAGCTTGCATCATTTCATCTTGCGACAAACCAATTAAAGAGAGCTTAGAACTCTCCTTCACGACCACATTATCTGTTTTTCGTGCAAAACATGAACCAACTGGTCTAAGGTCATAGGAAATGGCCATTGCTTTCCAATTCACATCACTATTTTAGAGTTATCGAAACCTTAATGGCACTTTTGAGCTGCATTTAATGCAGCAGTGACCCCTTTTAAGGAATAAGTATAAGTGGTATGCGTTCCTCGTTTTGATATCGCTTGCACTGTCATATTGCTTCCAGCACGCATAGCAGAAACAAGCTGCTTTTCTAGCTCTGATGACGCCAGCCAAGCTGAGGAATCTTTCGTGAAAAAATCAAAGTCCTTACCTCCAATGGTCACTGTCACTCTCGACCCTTCTTGAAGGGTATAACCAGCCATAAACTGCGGTTCAAACGAAATAGGTGAATGAGAACGCTTGGTAACCAAGAAAAAGTTATCACCATGATTAACTGTCGTTGGAAGAGCCTTCAAAGGTACCGATAACACATAGCAAATCGTATTTTTGGGCGATTTATAAGAATAGGCTCCCCACGCTTCAAATTGATTTAAACGGCTTGGCGTTTGTGCATATGCCACTCCCGCTGTAACAAGAACCATTACAGATGCAGCAATAACAGTCTTTTCAAACATCTTCATTTAGCTCACTTCTTTAGTCTCTAACAAGATTTTCTTCATTGGAAAAATTCAACAAAAACTCCTCGATATTCATGTGTTATTGTCCTAATTCCTTCAATAAGCGAAATATTTTCACACTAATCAAAATAGATTTCTACGTTTCATTGTGACCTTTTAATCGTTACCAAAACATAAACTTCTTATTCAATAACCACATTAAAAAATAATATCTTCATTTTACGCTACTTATTTCGTTTTTGTATAAAAAACGATTTCTTTAAGCTATAGAACTTCAAAACGAGATGAAAATATACCATCACTCTGTTAAGAAATAAACCATACTCTTTATATCACAAGCAATCTGATGCAAAATTTTGAAAATACACCCCGGACTCCCCGCAAAAAAGCTTAATCGCCTTACGAATATCACTTCTCGACTTTATGCATTCAATATATTTATGTTCGTAAAATACTCCATCTTTTACTCATTATAGTGCATTCATATTTCGTATTCAATATCGTCCCGATAACACTTTTTCTCAATCTTCAAAAGACCTTGTAAAAATAATAAAATATTATCAAGATATTAATAATAAAACATAAAGAGTTTAGATTCTATCTCAATAATCACATACAACTTTGTTTCTTTTGATCTTATTTCCCTATATATTTCATCTCCAATTATTAATTTCTAAAATGATTTTAGTAGCTTATAATAGCTTAATCGTATTATTTTAATGTATTAGACGATATTTTTCTTTCTGTTATAAAAAACTTCTTAAGAATTCTTTGGGAAAGTCTCCTTATCTTATTTCTAAGTAATTTATAAAAAGAAATATAAAACTTTTTTCTATAGCAGTTCTAACATTACCGTTTTTTAAACAATATTTTAATCAATTAAAGACACTTAAATAAATCTTCCTATGCATAAAACTCTTTCACCCAACCTAAAGGTATAATTTTCATTCTTACCGTACAAAATTGTTCTTTAGCATGAGCTCTATACAACAGAGACATCTAAATCATATCTATAAAATAGTTGATCTCTCCACTTGTGAAGAAGAAAGCTGGCACCATAACACTATTTTCCAGCTCCCAATGTTTTGCTACAACTCTCGATACTTGAGACGATTCATAGGAAGCATTTTTACCCCTTTCTTGTACAGTTTTTATCCACACGCTAATTTCGTTTACAACGTGCAAGGAAATGGTTTTGATTGATTCAACATAAACAAGTTTGGAATAAGAGAATTTTACAATATTCGGATCTCTCATCCAACATGCGAAATAGTGAATTATATTTAAAATCAATATCTTGCTATACTGAAGATACAATATATCTCTTATTTCTTCTTGAGCATTAAAATATTATCCCTAAACACTCAAACTCAACTTACAAAAAAATTCAATGCACAAATAAACTTTTCTGTTGATTTCTTTCCCGCTTTCAAAGGACGAAGATTCTTAATCCAATCTGGACTGAAAAAGTTTGGATTCTTGTCGAGCGGTCTCCTCTTTTCTTCCCACTCATGTGATTCACTTAACTAAAGGCTCTACAAACAAGTCCTGCTTAAAAACATTTACCACGCACTCTAAAAGCACTTAATATATTAAGAAGACTTACAGAATTTATCTCACCATATCTCAAATGATAGTGTTTTTACAGTATAACAGGATAAAAGAATCCACGAACATAATAATTAGATGCTTTAATATACGAGAACAAGAAAGGAAAAGCCCTTCGTTTTTGTTGGTTGCTCTTTAAAAAGAAGGTTCAATTAGAAGTAATTTTCTTAAATCTCATGACATAACCTTTTGTTATTAGTCTTAAGATGCAAATTATATTATTTCCTACGCTCTGTAGTGCATACCTCGCAATTTATACGCTCATAATAACTTTTAAGCTGCATTTGATTCTGAAGTTTGAATCAATAAAGCATAAAGCGCATTGGCATTATGCGTACTGCGCAACTTTTGTACAACATCAGTGTGACGCAAAACACGTGCGATCTGTGATAAAGCTTTTAAATGATCTGCACCAGCATTTTCAGGTGCTAAAAGGAGAAAAACGAGATCTATAGGTTCGTCGTCAAGAGCTTCAAAATCAACAGGACTTTCAAGACGTGCAAATATACCAATGATCCGATTAATATCAGGTAATTTTCCATGAGGAATCGCAATACCTCCACCCAAACCCGTTGAACCAAGCTTCTCGCGTTGTAAAACAACATCAAAAATCACATGCTCACTAAGACCTGTTAGCTTGGAAGCTTTTTCGGCTAAAATTTGCAGAACCTGTTTTTTCGAATTAGCATTAAGAGCCGGAATGATCGCTTCCGGTGCTATTAACTCACTCAAATTCATACTTTAATTTTCCTCTTACACGCTAAAATGCTCATCAATAAACCTATAAACGCTATAGATACTTAATGTTCTTTCACTTTTCGCAACATCGCATGTGTTTTTACTTTTCAATTTATAATGGGTGATGGCTCAATACATCTCATATCACTTCTAAAACAACAATAAATATTATTCGGATCATCATTAACGGCATAAGAAACCAAAGAAATAAAGTTGTTCATAAAGTTAATTTCCTTACGACTCTAGAAAAGGCCATTATTCATAAATTTATTAAACTTGTCATAAGAGTTGATGTATAATCCGCCATCAGAGTTTTTCTTTCTTTAAAAATGAGCCCTTAAATTAAGATGAAAAGCATACTGAGCAAAATGGACCTTTACTTTGAAAATTACTGTATAGCTTGAACATCGACTTATAACAAGAATATAAAGATTTTTAGAAATTTAATGATTATTTTAAAAGATTTATAGATTTAGCCTGATATCTGTAGCCAAGCTCCTATTTTCAAATAGGCCATATAAACCAATAAAATACGACAACTCCTATTGAATAACCGCAATATATAAACCGGTGCTCCCATCAAAATACCTAAAACAGCATCATCGATATATGGTCTGATTCGACAGAGAAAAATATGATAAATATCTCTTACCTTTCAATAACACACGCATTTATTGAGCGCTTCGTTTATCACTCATTATCACGTTAATCTAGTGATATCTTTTCTATGATACAATTATGAGTAAGCTAAACTTATAAAACAACAGACTAACCTCTAATGATGAAGCCTTTTTCACCACTCAATAACAACATTAAGGTTATAGTCATAAAAGAAGTTTTGGCATAAATAAGGAGATTTTCAGTAATAATGTTTGGTTAAACTTAAATGGAAACTCGTGAAAGCTGTAAAATCAAAGAGAAAACTGATTTCCCAAATAAATTCTGCGTACATCAACGTTGTTGATAATATCGTTAGGACAACCGTGAACTAACACCCGCCCTGTATGAATAATATAAGCGCGATCGACAAGCCCTAATGTCTCACGCACATTATGATCCGTTATTAAAACACCAATGCCACGCCTCGTTAAATGACGAATAAGTTGTTGAATATCGAAAATAGCGATAGGATCAATTCCTGCAAATGGTTCATCAAGTAACATAAAATGGGGACGAGAAGCTAAAGCGCGCGCAATTTCAAGTCGCCGACGTTCACCTCCAGATAACGAAAGTGCAGACATTTTACGTAAATGATCAATTTTAAATTCATGTAAAAGGCTATCTAACTCTTCACGTTGTTTAAGGCGATCTTTTTCAACGACCTCTAAAACAGCTTTAATGTTATTTTCTACTGAAAGACCACGAAAAATAGACGCTTCCTGTGGAAGATATCCAATACCTAAACGCGCACGTCGATACATCGGAAGATGCGTAATATCAAATCCATCAATTTTAATGGATCCTCCATCAGATTTTATAAGCCCTGTCACCATATAAAAACAAGTTGTTTTACCTGCCCCATTGGGCCCTAAAATGCCAACGGCTTCTCCCGTACGAATGCCAAAAGAAACACCATTAACAGTTCGTCTTCCTCGATAAACTTTAATCAAATTACTGGCAATCAAGGTCCCTTTTAAGGGATTTTTTGAAGCTTCACTTTCAAGATTATACCTATCGGTCTGTTTTTTTCTTTTGATTCCAAACATGAAATCTTAATGGCCATTCTTTTGATTTTGTTTTAAAATAATAGAAACACGACCTTTTTTCTTAGGCGTCTCACAACCTTCTAAAAAAGCCTTTCCGCTTTCCATATTTGCCGTTAGTTTGCACCCCGTTGCCACATTGTCACCATCAGTTAACACAACATGATTCCCTGTCAAACTCATCATTTTTGACTTTCCATCAAAAACGCCTTTATCACCCGTAGCAACTTGCGTAGCAATTTTTATATAAACTTTTCCTAAAGCTTCCATTTTTTGTATACTCGACGAACCAAATAAAGAAACAGATGATGCCTTTGTATCTTCCTTGTTTTTATCAATTTCTTTATATGCTTTATCGTAGTAAACAACTAATTCTGCCGTTCTTAAAAGACGTTCACCTTGTACCACTGAAACGTCACCCTTAAAAAGCGCTATCCCTTCTTTATCACGTATTTCCAAAGAATCTGCATGAAGTTCTACCGGTTCTTTATCGCTTGATAGACTTATTCCAAAATGGGCCACTTCAGCATATCCTAAAACTGCTCCTTCTCCTAACATTCCCATGCTAACAGCCAACATCACACCTATCCATCTTTTGTACGATTTCATTATTTCAATTCTTCTGTTTGTATATACACATACTTCTCTTTATAAATATCCTTTAAAGATTTGTATTGATATTGCGTTATTGCTTTTGAAGCACTAAATGCACACCACCATGGAAATATATGTTTTTTCCTTTTTCTCGAATTTGTAAGGCGTTTGCGGCAAGATTCAAACCGGCTTGCTTAATATTAACACGTTGATCTGTTTTTAACTGTCCCTCGGATAAGTTAATACTAGCTGACATAAATTGTACCATCATCCCATCATTCGTCGTAATCGTGAATGGCTTATCCAACTGTAAAAAACCATTAATGTTATCGTACCCCCCTCCTTGTGCTGAAAGAAAAACCTGTCTTTGTTGGCCCATAAATGCTCTAGCTGTAATGTTTTGCAACCCAATCATTCCAGCGTGGGTATGGTCTTGAAATGCCTTTTCTGCTTTAAGCCAATAAGGTTCATGAGCACGCGTATACCCTTCTAATTTTGGATTGAGCATCGTCAAATTCATCACGCCACTTTCTCCATTATTCAAAGGCATAGAATCAGAAGTAAAGGGAACCAAGAAAAACGTAAACCAGCAAAAAACCAGCGCTGAAATCAACGCTAAGAGAGGTAAAAAAAATTTTAATATGCTAATGCGACGCGAATGACGAGATGCTTTTTTTAAAACATCTCCAAAAGATGATTGCGTTGAAAAGGCTTTATAATGATTGTGTACGAACATACTCTCCTGATCTCTTAAATCCTCCGCATTTTTAATCTGTATACCCTTTATAGAAGGTATTTTCAAATTTTGTTTCTTGCAATTTGTTTTTTCTTGATTTTATTTTGCTTTTATCCGTTTATATATTGTAATATGCATGGAGTGCACAATTACAAAATTTTTTTGTGTGAAAGTGAGGCTATTGTGGTAAAATCAGAACTTGTGCAAATTATCGCTCGTCATAACCCGCATCTTTTTCAACGGGATGTGGAGAATATTGTAAATGCTATTTTTGAGGAAATTGCAACAGCACTTGCAAATGGCAATCGCGTTGAACTTCGTGGATTTGGAGCTTTTTCTGTAAAAAGCCGTTCAGCCCGTAATGGACGTAATCCACGAACAGGTGAAGCCGTTTCTGTTGAAGAAAAGTGGATTCCTTTTTTTAAAACTGGCAAGGATTTACGCGACCGTCTTAATCAGTGAGAAACTTATGATAATTAAACGTATTCTTCTAACAAGTATCGGTGTGATTCTCGCAGCGGTTTTGATTGTTTTTATCGTGGCTAATCGTCAAATGGTTCCGTTAACCCTTGATCCTTTTCGAGCAAATCCTGAAAGTTTTACTTATCATGCTCCCCTCTTTATATGGCTCTTTATTTTCTTTGGTTTTGGTATTTTATTAGGAAATCTGATCAGTTGGTTTTCCTACCACAAATACAAAAAAGCTCTCAAAAAAAGTAAAGCCGAGATTGAAAAATTGAAAACATCTATCACAAATCTGGTGTAATGGTATTTAAATGAAATCTTTTCTCTCTGTATTCTATATTCAGTACAGAGTTAAAAGTGCTCTTTTTCTTTTTTATACATGTTTTAATTGACTTTAGCTTTTTTGCACTTTTACGAAACATTTAAGAGTTTTATAATATATTTTTATACCTCATATACCGTGATACAAAACATGCCCGCACAATGCTTTCAATTCTCCCATAACAATAGATATCCGCAGGAAAAGCTGCCCCTTATTTTAGAAACGGGTATAAGCGAAAACTATGCTCTCATTGATTCTGGTCATGGACAAAAATTAGAACGTTATGGAGCTTACCGCATTATTCGACCAGAAGGTCAAGCACTATGGAAACCCGTTTTACCACAAAAACAATGGGCTGATGTTGATGCTATTTTCACAGGAAACCTTGATGAAGAAGGGGTTGGGCGTTGGCATTTTCCTAAAAAGCCACTTGATGAAACATGGGCTCTTGCTTGGAATGGATTGTCTTTTCTAGGCCGTTTTACTTCCTTTCGTCATGTGGGGGTTTTTCCTGAACAAGATGCCCATTGGCGCTCTATGGAAGAACAAATTGTTAAAGCCGAACGCCCTATAAAATTGTTGAATCTTTTTGGCTATACAGGTATTGCCTCTTTGATTGGAGCACGAGCGGGTGCGAATGTTACCCATGTTGATGCTTCTAAAAAAGCCATTGCGTGGGCAAAAGCTAATCAAGAAAGAGCAGGATTACCAGATCATTCTATTCGCTGGATTTGCGATGATGCTATGAAATTTGTCGAGCGTGAACTGCGTCGTAAGAAAAGCTATGATATGATTCTTCTTGATCCCCCTGCTTATGGGCGTGGACCCCATGGTGAAATTTGGCAACTGTTTGATCATTTACCCGCTATGATCACAAATTGTCGTAAACTTCTCTCTGATAAACCGCTTTCTGTTGTCCTTACGGCTTATTCTATTCGTGCTTCCTTCTTTGCACTTCATGCTTTAATGCGTGATGCATTTGTAAATCTTGGTGGTACGGTCGAATCAGGAGAACTCATTTTGCGTGAAGAAGTTGCAGGACGTGCTCTTTCTACTTCTCTTTTTAGCCGTTGGATTGCTTGAATATGTGTAGACCCAAAACTGGTAGAGTGAAAGAAATTACCTCTCTTAGCAACCCCATCATAAAAAATCTTAAAGCACTTAGCCAAAAGAAAAACCGTAATAGAGAAGGTCTTTTCATGGCAGAAGGATTGAAATTGGTCATTGATGCTCTCAATCTTGGCTGGACAATACAGACGCTTATTTTTTCTAAAAGTGAAATCGGTAATGCTACTATCGAAAATACTGCTGCACGTGCTGTAGCCAACGGTGGTTTTGTTATTAAAGCCTCACAAAAGGTTATGGAATCACTTACCCGACGCGATAATCCACAAACAGTTATTGGTATTTTCAAGCAAAAATGGCACTCTTTTGGAATGATAAAAGGGCAGATTAAAGATGTTTACATCGCGCTTGATCGTGTACGTGATCCTGGAAACCTTGGTACCATTATTCGAACAGCTGATGCTGTAGGTGCTAAAGGTGTTATTTTAATTGGCGAAACAACAGACCCTTTCTCGCCTGAAACAGTCCGTGCAACCATGGGATCTATTTTCTCTGTACCACTTTATCGTTTTGATGAAAACGGCTTTTTAAACTGGTCTTCTCACTTTAAAGGTATGATTGTTGGAACACACCTCAAAGGTTCTCTGGATTATCGCACACTTGACTTCAAAAATGGCCCTATTATCCTTTTAATGGGAAATGAAAAACAGGGATTATCAGATCTTCTTACGAATCGGTGTGATAAACTTACGCGTATTCCACAAAGCGGACGAGCAGACTCGCTTAATCTAGCTGTAGCAACAGCTGTTATGCTTTATGAAATCCGTCGCCCCTATTTAATACTGGAACCATGTGAGGAAAAACATGATTCGTAAATCACTCCCTTTTCTTCTCTTGGGCTTGGCTTTTACAGTAGTACTTGATCAAGCTGTCAAATACTGGGTTATGCACAATATGCCTTTAGGAACAGAAATTTCGCTTATTCCTTTTCTTTCCCTTTATCATGTGCGCAATTCTGGCATTGCATTTTCGTTTTTTTCTTCCTTTTCTCAGTGGGGAATCATCGCCATCACGATCATTGTGATTATCTTTCTTCTATGGTTATGGAAAAATACTGAATATAATAAGTCTTTAATGCGCTTTGGTCTTATTCTTATTATTGGGGGAGCCATCGGCAATCTCATTGATCGTATTCGCTTTCATCATGTCACTGATTATATACTTTTTCATATTGATGATATTTTTTATTTTGCTATTTTCAACCTTGCAGATAGTTTTATCACTCTCGGTGTTATTGCCATCCTTATTGAAGAATTGCGTACTTGGATGAAAGCAAGGCGTCATTCCAATAGTACATCTTCTCATTGATATGTTCAGTGCCTTAGAAAACAGAGATTATTGACCATCACAAGTCTGATTACACATTGATTTCTCTTAATCAATTCTTGTTGCTCGTCATTTCACGTGTTTCTCTTCATGGGACTATAAGATCTTACTTTCTTTCCAACTTTACATTTCTACACTTAGTTAGTGCAAAAGAAATGAACCCAAATAGAATCAATATTTTTTATCCATGTGTCCTACATCACAATTTTTGAGGAGACATTTCACAGCATTTGAAGTTCTGTTTATTTGATTAGAACAATTGCTTTTCGTATGTTTTTTAGTTTTTACAGATATCGCTTTTACAGAGCCTTTCTTAAGTGCTTCGTTTAAAAACTCTCCTTTTTTATTTTATATATTGTTTAATAAAAAACATTTTTTCAACTATTTTCAATGGTGTCTTGTTAAACCAACATATTGATTATAAATATAAATTACCGTTTTTCATATTGAATAAAAGCCCTTACTATCCTAAATCTCTTTATATTTGGAATCTGTTCATGTTGAATCCATTAAAACCATGTCTCTTGTAAGACACAAGCAAGTCAATAATCTTGATTGATTTAATATGAACAGATTTTCAACCAGAGAATCTTGCGATATTCGGAGTATCATTTAGCATTCAAAAAGACAATTTATCATTATACATCAATATTTATATAAAAATCCAATTCAATAGCTCTTATAACCGTGCAAAACAGATGCAATATTGGAAGTTGAAAATAGTGTGATGATACTTGCCGCTCTTCTCATAAACGCAAAAATAGTGAATATTTTATAAGGGATTGTATTACATAGTTTCTGTGCATAATAGAAAATTTTCTAAGTGTAGTCTTTTTATTTTGCAAAAATATGGCAAAAAATGGAAATATTTTTTATTAAAATGAACTATTTCCTTACCAATTTGTAAGGTTCCTTCTTCATATAAATCTCTTGTAATTTTTAAATAAATCTCCATAATAAGAGCATATATGCTGGAATTCTGTCAGTGATTCTTAAGGGTTTTTGTATTGCCCAATTAAGGCTTATACCAAGCTTATCTGTGTAATGACAGAGACACCTTTAAAGCCCTATACCTGACAGAACATATGCTAAAGGATTTTATATTATGGCTAATTTTAAAAATTTACGTTCGGCGCCTACTTCTCACGCCGATGCATCAATTGATCAGGGATTGCGCGACTATATGTTGGGTGTCTATAATACAATGGCCATTGGTTTGCTTATTACAGCTGCTGCCGCTTATGTAATTGTATCATTAGCAACGACAACAGATATGAACCAAGCAGCAGCTCAAATCAATAGCAGTGTTTATTTAACATCATTTGGAGTAACATTTTATACATCGCCATTCTCTTACATTGTTATGTTTGCACCACTCATAGCAGTTTTATTCCTCAGTTTTAAAATTAATACATTGAGCACAAATGCTGCTCGTAGCCTCTTTTTTGGTTATGCTGCTCTGGTTGGTCTTTCACTGTCTTCAATCGTTTTGCGCTATACGACAGAAAGTGTTGTGCAAACCTTTGTCATTTCCGCCGCAACTTTTGGAGCTCTTTCACTTTATGGATACACAACAAAGCGTGATCTCACAGCAATCGGTTCATTCTTATTCATTGGATTGATCGGCTTGTTGCTTTCCATGATTGTGAACATTTTTCTTGGATCAAGCGCTTTGCAGTTTGCTATCTCTGTGATTGGTGTTTTTATCTTTGCTGGTTTAACAGCCTACGATACCCAGAGCATTAAGTTGATGTATTATGAAGGAGATGAAAGCGATACCAGAGGACGTAAAGTTATTATGGGCGCGCTGAATCTTTATCTTGATTTCATCAATATGTTTGTCTTCTTGCTACAGTTTCTTGGCTCAAACCGTGATTGATTGCAAAAATCATTACTTAATTAAAGAACCTTGTTTCTAAAAGAGACAAGGTTCTTTTGTTTTTAGTGTAAATCTTTACCCTCTGCTTCTTAGAAACTATTCTTTTCGCAAAATGACAAAAATCCCTTATAAGCAAAAATTCCCTTGGTTTACCGGTTTTATCCAACAAAAACTCCATAGCTCCCTTTTAAATACAACTCACAGCCGCTCTCATCATCAATCAAACATCGTCAATCAAAATAGTAATTATGATCTGACCGTTGCTTCCTATAATGTGCATAAATGTGTAGGTGTTGATAAAGTTTTTAATCCTACAAGAATTGTCCGTGTTATTACTGAATTACAAGTTGATATCCTTGCTCTTCAAGAAGCAGATAAACGTTTTGGGGAACGCATCGGTTTGATTAATCTTCAGCTATTAAAAGCTGAAACCGGTTTGATTCCTGTACCTCTTAATACTATGTCACCTCATGGCCATGGTTGGCATGGGAATGCTCTTTTTTTGCAAAAGGGATATGTACGTGATACTTTACAAGTCACTCTTCCTAGTATTGAACCACGTGGGGCTGTAATTGTAGAGTTGGAAATGGCAGCAGGCCCTATTCGTATTATTGCGGCTCATTTTGGCTTATTACGTTACTCTCGTAAACAACAAACAAAAATGCTCCTTGAAATTTTCCAAAAACGCCCCCTTATGCCTACACTCCTCATAGGAGATTTTAATGAATGGCGAATGGGAAAAGGCTCATCTTTAAATCATTTTTCTCCCTATTTTGATAGCACTTTTGAAGTTGTACCAAGCTTTCCCTCTCGTTTTCCTTTATTAGCCCTTGATAGAGTTTTTTCTTTTCCCCACCAATTGGTAACAAGTATTGAAAATCATTATTCACCACTTGCACGCATTGCTTCAGATCATTTGCCTATCAAAGCCTATCTTAATCTTTCCAACGCAATCAATATTCTTAAAAATAAATAAAAAATTAATGTGCCTCATCCCAATTTTGAGCCGTCATAACTTTTACTTCAAGCGGGACAGATAAAGATAGAACCGGTATTGTAGCATTTTCCATAACATTTTTAACAACAGTCATGGTTTTTTTACTTTCTTCTTCTGGTACTTCAAAAATCAGTTCATCATGAACTTGCAGCAACATTTTTGCTGATAGTTTTTCTTCTTTTAAAGCATCTCCCATATGTATCATAGCGCGGCGAATAATATCTGCTGCAGAACCTTGAATTGGAGCATTGATAGCTGCCCGCTCATTAAGAGAACGAATTTTTACATTCTTTGCTTTTATCTCTGGATAATGGATACGACGTCCAAAAATTGTTTCTACATAACCATTTTCACGTGCAAAGATTTTGGTCTTCTCCATATAATCTTTAATTCCTGGAAATCTTTCAAAATACAGTTGAATATAACGACCCGCTTCTTGGCGTGAAATTCCCAATTGATTAGCTAGTCCAAAAGCTGAAATACCATAAATAATACCAAAATTAATCGCTTTTGCACGCCGTCGTATATCTGAATGCATTCCTTCTATCGCAACACCAAACATTTGTGATGCCGTTATAGCGTGAATATCATGCCCTTTAGCAAAAGCTTTTTTTAATGCTTTTATATCCGCAATATGTGCAAGAATGCGCAACTCAATCTGACTATAATCAGCAGAAAGTAACACATGTCCTTTGGGAGC
This sequence comes from Bartonella sp. OC16QHHD, assembly GCF_042194035.1. Lineage (NCBI taxonomy): Bacteria > Pseudomonadati > Pseudomonadota > Alphaproteobacteria > Hyphomicrobiales > Bartonellaceae > Bartonella > Bartonella sp. OC16QHHD. The sequence goes on from NZ_JBHIMJ010000014.1 coordinate 177,441, forward strand.
AATAAAAGCTGTTCGAATTTTACGTCCTTCAGCAGTTCGCACTGGAATATTTTGCAAATTTGGCTCTGATGATGATAACCGACCTGTTGATGTTATTGCCAAAGAATAATTTGTATGAACTCGCCCTGTTTTTGAAAAAATATAAGAAGGCAAGGCATCTGTATAGGTAGATTTTAGCTTTGAAAGTTGACGCCACTCAATAATTTTACGCGGTAAAATATGACCTTCAGCAGCCAACTCTTCTAAGGTCCGTGCAGAAGTTGACCATTGTCCACCCTTAGTTTTAGCGCCTCCAGGCAATCCCATTTTGCCAAAAAGGATATCCCCTAATTGCTTTGGCGAAGCAAGATTAAACTTTTCATCAGCTTGTTTGTAAATTTCCTCTTCTAGAATCAAAGCAGCTTGTGCTAACTCTCCTGAAAGACGCAATAAAATCTGCCTATCAATAAGAATCCCCCGTTCTTCCATTCTTGCAAGAACTTCTACAAGAGGCCGATCAAGACGTTCATAAATTTTTGTCATTCCACGAGCAACAAGTTGCGGTTTCAATACTTGCCAAAGACGTAGCTTTATATCAGCATCTTCCGCCGCATAAAGGGTTGCTTGTTTTAAATCTACTTGTGCAAAAGAAGTAATTTTTTTCCCGTTATGCGTTAAATCTTTATAGACAATTGGTTTATGCTCAAGCCAACGTTCAGACAAATCATCCATATTATGGGTTAACATTCCAGCATCAAAAGCATATGATAAAAGCATGATGTCGTCAAAAGAGCTTATCATAATGTCGTATTGCTTCATCACCAACCAATCATATTTTATATTATGACCAATTTTTAACACCGCTGAATCTTCTAATATCGGTTTTAAAAGTGCTAAAGCTTTTTGGGCCTCAATCTGTGAGGCAATGCGCCCGCCCCTCAAAAGGTCCTCTTCTCCTTCATCAAAATGTTCAAGAGGTATATAAGCTGCTTTTTCCGGCTGTAATGCGAGTGAAAAACCAACAAGCTTTGCTTGCATCGGATCAAGAGATGTTGTTTTAGTATCAAAAGCGAAAAAACCCTGCTCTTGTGCTTGTGATAACCAGTCTTTTAAAATTTCCTCATCAAGAATTGTTGTATAAGCATCTCTTGTAATTTTTTGAGTCAGCGCTTGATCTTTACGTTTTTGTGCAAAAACTTGTGGAGAATTTTCAGAAAAATTATGAAGAGATGCGCGCTCAGTATTCTTGATATAAGAATCATGCCTGATATCAGAATCATTCCTGGGGCTTAGTTTTTCCCATTCAACATCTATATCAAGTGCGTCAATAACAGCTGCATCGCATGTCGTTGCCTCTGCCACGCGACGCGTTAATGTTGAAAACTCCATCGCTTTCAAAAAAGCAATTAAACGTGGACCATCTTGTGGCTCCAAAATAAAATCATCTAAATCATTATCTATAGGAACATCTGTTTTAAGCCTGACAAGTTCACGAGATATTTTAACTTGTTCTCTATAAACTTGAATGTTTTCACGTCGTTTTGTTTGTTTAATTTCTGTTAAGTTTTGCAATAAAAGATCAAGAGAACCAAATTCATTTAACAACTGAGCTGCAGTTTTTGGACCAATGCCTGGAATACCCGGTACATTATCCGTTGAATCTCCAATTAATGCTTGTAAATCAATCATTTTTTCAGGCGCAACACCCCATTTTTCTATAACTTCCGAGATACCTATATGCTTATCTTTCATTCCATCATACAAAGATACATGCGTATTTACGAGTTGCATAAGATCCTTATCAGAAGAAATAATGGTTGTTTTTGCCCCAACCTTTGTTGCCAACTTTGCATAGGTAGCAATTAAATCATCCGCTTCAAAGCCTTCCTTTTCAATACAAGGCAAATTAAAAGCCTTCGTTGCTTGGCGTATTAGCGCAAATTGAGGAATTAGATCTTCAGGAGGTTCAACGCGATTCGCTTTATATTCAGGATAAATTTGTTTCCGAAAAGTATCAGATGAATAATCAAAAATAACAGCAAAATGTGTTGGAACAACACCCGTAGCTGTATTACGAGCATCACAAAGTAATTTCCATAACATATTGCAAAAACCAGCTACTGCTCCTACAGGAAGTCCATCCTTTTTACGTTTTAAAGGCGGCAAAGCATAATAAGCACGAAAAATATAGCCTGATCCGTCAACCAAAAAAAGATGATCTGTTGCTTTCATAACAATTTTTTCTCCATTTCAGCTAAAAAAACAAATTACCCTTATATATTTTTTCACTTTGCCTCTAAAAAGCCATTTTTTCTCTTCATAAAACGTGAAGTCGTTGCACTTTATATTAAGTACCTAGAGCTTTTCTTTGCTGTTACAGGATTAATAGCTTTCATTTTGCTCCTCCTATGATAGCTGAGGTACGATGTAGCGACAGGGTCGTTGTGGTGTTCCCCTCCCCACAACGACCGTTTTTTTTGACATCTATATTCTTTAATTTCAATCGTGACTCTTTTAGATAAAAGATGATGTTATTCATGAATTTTGAAGTTTTTCCACAGAGCTTTTTCACCCATTTTGTAGATAAAATCAGCGTGTAACTTTTTTTCTTGCGTACTCAATCTTGAAGGTAAAACCTGTGGGCGAATTTTAACGGCATAAGATGTATCTTTATCGTTCTGGATATGTTCATCAATACCCCTTCTGTTATCAAAACCCAATACACCTTGCTTTCCACCGATGAGCTCAATATAAACATCAGCTAGAATCTCTGCATCAAGCAAAGCACCATGAAGAACACGATGGCTGTTATCAATTCCAAAACGTTTGCATAAAATATCAAGAGAATTAGGACCCATAGGAAATTTACGCCGCGCCATAGCCAATGTATCAAGAATATTATCAACACTGATAAGCGGTTTGTTGACGCGTTTTAATTCTGCATTAATAAAACCAATATCAAAACTCGCATTATGCGCAATCATTGTCGCGTCTTTGATAAATTCCAAAAATTCATCAACAATATCACTAAAACTTTTCTCGTTTTTCAAGCGTTCATTGGTTAATCCGTGAATTGCTACAACTTCATCAGGAATAATAACGCCTTCAGGGTTTAAATAAACATGAAATTGGCGTCCTGTGAGATAACGATCAACCATTTCTACACAACCAATTTCGATTATGCGATCTTTCTCTTTATCTAAACCTGTTGTTTCTGTATCAAAAATAATTTCACGCATGATTTTAATTCTTTAGCAATTTTTTTATCATATCAAAAACCTGTTGACGGGTATTTTCTAAATCTTTCCCTGTATCAATAATAAAATCAGCACGTTCTCGTTTTTTTTCATCTGGCATTTGTTGAGCATTGATAAAGGCAAATTTTTTCTCATTCATACCTTGGCGAATCATGACACGTTCTTTTTGTATTTCTGGTGGAGCAGAAACAACAATAACGCTATCCACACGACTTTCACCATTTTTTTCAAACAAAAGTGGAATATCAAGAATAACTAATTTTTTCCCTTGTTCACGCGCTATATCAATAAATTCCCTTTCTTTTTCTTGCACCAAAGGATGAATTATTTTTTCTAATGTTTGTAATTTTTCTTTATCATCAATCAAAATTTCAGAAAGTTTCAAACGATTAACTTCACCGTTTTCAACAACACCTGGAAAAATACGCTCTATGAATGACAAAGCTGGCTCACTTTTATAAAGCTGTTGTACTGCTTCATCAGCACTAAAAACAGAAATACCCGCTTGCTTGAAAAAATCAGCAACTGTTGATTTTCCCATAGCAATTGATCCCGTTAATCCTATGATCTTCATTCTCTTTTTTCACTCATATCCTCTAAAATAGCTGTCCGTAACGCTTTTGTTACCTGTGGTCTTATTCCGAACCACTGTTCAAACCCTATAACAGCCTGATGTAGAAGCATCCCAAGTCCATCAACCGTCTTGAGATCACAAGCCTTTGCCTGTTGTAAAAAAGGAGTTATCAATGGTGTATAAATAATATCTGTTACTAATGCCGTTTTTTTTGCTTTATGAAAATCGCAAAAAAAAGAATCACTTTTTTCTTCTGGACTTTTTATGCCAATAGAGGTTGTATTAACAATCAAATCAGCTTGATGAAGTATTTCATGGATTTTATGCCAATCGTAAACTTTAATGATTTTTCCAAAATGCTGAGCTAAATTATCAGCACGTTGTTTTGTACGGTTAATTAAATAAATCTGTTCAAATCCGCGTCTTTTTAAGGCATATATGATAGCGCGTGCGGCACCACCTGCTCCAAAAACAAGAGCTGTTTCCCCTCCCCAATCAGATACAAAATCATCAAGATTAGCGCTAAAACCATAGGCATCACTATTCGTGGCACAAAGCTTATCTCCTTCATACCAAAGTGTATTAACAGCACCAATCATTGTTGCTCTCTCATCTTTATAATCTGCTAAACGAAAAGCTTCCTGTTTATAAGGCAAAGTAACATTTCCTCCACAAAAGCCTATTTTTTGTAAAGACGCAATAAAATGACTGAACTCTTCAGATGTTACTTCTTGTGCAAGATATTCTCCTTGTAAACCATATTGTTTAAGCCAAAAATTGTGAATTCTTGGCGATTTTGAATGATGAATTGGAGAACCAACAACAAAAGCACGCGGATAATTTGTTTTTTTTATTGTTAAGTCAACCATCAATAATTCCTAAGTGGCGCAGTTTTATGAGTAGAGGCAGCAAAGGTAAACCAACAATGGTAAAAAAATCTCCTTCAATTTTTTCAAAGAGATGAATTCCTTCTCCTTCAATTTGATATACTCCCACGCTGTTTAAAACATCTTTTCCTACGCGTGCTAAATAACGTTCAATAAATTCTGATGAGAGTAAACGGACGGACATATGTGCACTAAAAGCTTCAACCCAAATTTTTTGACCATTTTTAAATAAAGCTACCGCACTATGAAGAGAATGGGTTTTTCCTGATAACTCACATAAACGTTGATGTGCTTCTTTAATATTTTTTGCTTTGTGAAAAACTTGACCTTCCAAATCAAGAACTTGATCACAACCAATAACGAAAGCATCAGGAAAACGATCTGAAACATTTTTTGCTTTTGCACTCGCAAGAAAACAGCTGAGTTCTTTAGTTTTTTTTTCTTTTGCTTTTTTTTCTACTTCTCTTTCATCAAAAGAAGCTCCTTCAATGGAAAAATTTAAGCCTGCTTTTTTTAATAATTTTGCACGGTAAAAACTAAGAGATGCTAATATTAAAGTATCTGCGTTCATGAGAATTTTCTCTCATTTCCTTCACGAAATCGTGATAACAGTTCAAATATTGCAGCAGCAGTTTCTTCAATAGAACGTCTTGTGACATCAATAATAGGCCAACCAAAACGTTCGCAAATGCGTTTTGCATAGATTAATTCTTCAGCTATGTTGATACGATTTGTATAATTATCAAGAGCAAAACTTTCTCCCAAATCTCGATTTTGGCGGATATGTGAGATTCTTTCAGCTGAAGCAATTAAACCAATAATTAAAGAATTTTTTGCCTCTAAAAGGGATTCTGGCAAATCAATATTAGGAATAAGAGGAATATTAGCCGTTTTTATTCCGCGATTTGCTAAATAGATACTTGTTGGCGTTTTAGAGGTTCTTGAAATTCCCACAAGGATCACATCTGCTTCGGATAAGCTACTGGAAGACTGTCCATCGTCATGCTCTATTGTAAAATCCAGTGCCTCAATACGGCGAAAATAATCTGCATTAAGATCATGTTGTGCGCTCGCACGTAAATGTGTTGGCATTCCAAGGTAAGACTGAAAAGCATTTAAAACAGGATGCAATATATCAATACAGGGAACTTTCATTTTTTTACACCTTTTTTGAAGGAGAAGTTTAAATTCTTCATCAATCATTGTGTAAAGAACGATACCTGGCTCTTGTTGTATTTCATTAAGAGCTTTCTGTAACTGTATTCTATTACGAATCATAGGATAGATATGCTCTGTTGCCTGAATCATTGCATATTGCGATGCTACAGCTCTTCCAACAGAAATTAATGTTTCTCCTGTTGCATCAGAAAGCATGTGTAAATGAAAGAATTTTTTTTCTTTTGTCACAAAAATTTTAACTCCTTGTTAAGACATGTGTATATATCCTCACCGTTTTTTATAAAACTAAAATTTATGAAAAATTCTCCTTTTTTATGCACAAATTAAATGCTTGTGATAATTTAATCCCTCTTATAAAAAAAGAGGGGATAATATCTTTAAGATAGTGATATTTTTATTCTTTTTTCAGTTCCTTTTGTGGATAAAATTGAGGATAAATAATAATCCACACTAAACACAGTTATAAATAAGAATAATCCTTTCTTTAATACAAATTTATTAATATAAATTTCTGTAAAAAATACTTTTGAATAGCATTTCATTAATGCTATAATTATAACTAACATTTTTGTTATTAAAATAATTAAATACTATTTGGATTTTATTTTTTCAAGTTTTTCATATAATTACTTAATATTACAGGAACAAATTTCATATAAATGGTACTTGCAGATTAAAAAAATTGAGTGTAGGATATTTTTTCTTAATAATATTTCACTCATAAATTTCCATAAATTATTTAGAAAATCTTCTCCTTAATTACAAAGAGCATATTTCATGCAAAAAATGAAACTACAAGAACTTAAAAGCAAAAATCCCGTTGAGCTTGTTTCTTTTGCTGAAACATTAGAAGTTGAAAATGCCTCCCTTATGCGCAAACAAGAATTAATGTTTGCTATCTTGAAAAAACTTGCTCTACAAGACGTTGAAATTATAGGAGAAGGTGTTGTTGAAGTTTTACAAGACGGATTTGGATTTTTGAGATCTGCTGATGCTAATTATCTTCCTGGTCCTGATGATATTTATCTTTCACCTGCACAAATACAGTCGTTTTCTTTAAAAACAGGCGATACAATTGAAGGACCCATACGCAGTCCAAAAGAGGGAGAACGTTATTTTGCTCTCCTTAAAATTAATACAATTAATTTCGAAAAACCTGAAAAGATTCGTTATAAAATCCACTTTGATAATCTTACTCCTCTTTATTCAAATGAACGTTTCCAAATGGAAATACAAGATCCTACAGAGAAAGATATGTCATCACGCGTGATTGATTTGATATCTCCATTGGGAAAAGGACAAAGAGGGTTAATTGTAGCTCCTCCTCGAACGGGAAAAACAGTTTTACTTCAAAATATTGCTCATTCTATTACCACTAATCATCCTGAATGCTATCTCATTGTTCTTTTAATAGATGAACGACCAGAAGAAGTTACTGATATGCAGCGTTCAGTAAAAGGAGAAGTGGTTTCTTCTACTTTTGATGAACCAGCAATACGTCACGTACAAGTGGCAGAAATGGTCATTGAAAAAGCCAAACGTCTCGTTGAATATGGGCGTGATGTTGTTATTCTTCTCGATTCTATTACACGTCTTGGACGTGCATATAATACAGTTGTTCCTTCTTCGGGTAAAGTTTTAACAGGTGGTGTGGATGCAAATGCCCTCCAGCGTCCAAAACGTTTTTTTGGTGCAGCACGTAATATTGAAGAAGGCGGATCTTTAACTATTATTGCAACGGCTTTGATTGATACAGGAAGTCGTATGGATGAGGTTATTTTTGAAGAATTTAAAGGAACAGGTAATTCGGAAATTGTTCTTGATCGAAAAGTTGCTGATAAACGTATTTTCCCTGCTATGGATATTTTAAAGTCAGGAACGCGTAAAGAAGAACTTCTGGTAGAACGACAAGATTTACACAAAATTTTTGTTCTTCGTCGTATTTTAGCATCTATGAATGTAACAGATGCAATTGAATTTTTGATTGATAAATTAAAGCAAACAAAAAATAATAGTGAATTTTTTGATTCAATGAATACGTAGAGTCATTAAAGTTTTTATTAGGATAAAACCTGTGGATACAATCTTTGCTGTTTCGAGTGGATTGTTACCTTCAGGGGTTGCAGTCATTCGGCTTTCTGGTCCTCATGTTGTGGATATAGTTAAAACGCTTTGTGGTCGTTTACCTAAAGCACGTTTTATGCATTATGGAAATCTTACTGCTCGTGATGGTAGTTTTTTAGATTCTGGTTTAACTGTTTTTTTTCCTGCTCCTCATAGTTTTACGGGGGAAGATTGTGCAGAATTCCATTTACATGGAGGAAAAGCAGTCGTTAATCGTTTTCTCGATGAATTGTCGACATTTTCTGGATGCCGTATTGCAGAGGCAGGTGAATTTTCACGTCGTGCTTTTATGGAAGGAAAATTAGATCTTGTTCAAGCAGAAGGTCTTGCTGATTTAATAGAAGCAGAAACGGAAAGCCAACGGCGTTTAGCTGTTATGGGTACAAGTGGACATTTAACGACGCTTTATCGTGATTGGCGTCATAAGCTTATGAAGGCGCGTGCTTTTATTGAGGCAGAACTTGATTTTGTTGATGAAGCAGATATTCCCAACGCAATATCTGATAAAGTTTGGAAAGATGTTGAGGATCTTTGTACTTCTATTCGGGAATATATTACTGAAGGAGAACGTGCGAGTATTTTACGTGATGGATTAAAAATTGTTATTGCTGGTGCTCCAAATTCTGGAAAATCAAGCATTATGAATCGCCTTTCAGGAAGATCTGTTGCTATTGTAACGGAAGAAGCAGGAACAACCCGTGATGCTTTAGAAATGAGAATTATTCTTGGTGGTTTACCTATTTTTTTAACAGATACTGCTGGTTTTAGAAAAACAGAAAATAAAATAGAACAGATGGGAATAGAAGTTGCTAAACAGCATGTTATGGAAGCTGATTTGGTTATTTTGGTTTATGATATAGGAAATCCTACGCAAGTTGATTTACCAGAAACATCGGCTGAAATATGGTGTGTTGGCAATAAGCTTGATCTTTATAAAAAAAATGATCAGCGTTGGTCTATACAATTTTCCGCATTAACTGGTTTAAATTTTGATTATTTTATAAAAGAACTTGAATCATTTTGTCATTATCGTGCTTCTGAAATTGGAAATATTGTTCCAGCACGTAAAAGGCAACTTCAATTATTAAAGCAGGCTGTTAAAGAGATTGAATTTTCTCTTAATTATCATTCTCTTGATCTCAGTTTACGTGCAGAACATCTCCGTTGTGCAAGTGATTTTCTTGGGAAAATTACAGGAGATATTGATGTTGAAGATTTGCTTGATATTATTTTTTCAGAATTTTGTGTTGGTAAATAATGATTCACGTGAAACATTGATTATTTCATAGACAGATTATAAAGATTATGTAATTTATATCCTGTTTCACGTGAAACCTTGTAATATTTTCTACGGAATGAATTAAATGCAATCATATGATGTTGTTATTGTTGGTGGTGGTCATGCTGGCTGTGAAGCGTCTTCAGCTTCAGCACGTGTAGGAGCCAAAACAGTGCTTGTTACACATAAAATATCAGCACTGGGAACAATGTCGTGTAATCCTGCTATTGGTGGACTTGGAAAAGGGCATCTAGTTCGTGAAATAGATGCGTTAGATGGTCTTATGGGAAGAGCAGCAGATGCTGCTGGAATTCAGTTTAGACTACTTAATAGAAGTAAAGGACCGGCAGTAAGAGGACCACGGACACAGGCAGATAGACAACTTTATAAAAAAGCAATTCAAAAATTATTAAAAGAACAAGAAAATCTTACTCTTATTGAGGATGAAGTTATTGATCTGGTTGTTAAAGATAATTGTGTATCAGGTGTTATTTTAAAAAAACAAGGAACAATTTTTTCTGGTGCTGTTGTTTTAACAACAGGTACATTTTTAAATGGCTTTATTCATATTGGTAATAAAACATGGGCTGCTGGTCGTATGGGAGATCAGTCAAGTGTAAAACTTGCTGAACATTTGAAAAAATATCATATAAAATTTGGACGATTAAAAACAGGAACCCCTGCTCGTTTGAGTAAAAAAACAATTGCTTGGGAAGCTCTCCAAAAACAACAAGCAGATGAAAATCCCATACCCTTTTCTCTTTTAACAGAGAAAATTGAACAACCACAAATTGAATGTGCAATAACACGTACAAATGAGAAAACACATCAAATTATTCGCGAGAATATTTATCGCTCTGCTTTATATTCTGGAAATATTGAAGGGTTAGGACCACGTTATTGTCCTTCTGTTGAAGATAAAATTGTGAAATTTGGAGAACGTGATGGACATCAGATCTTTCTGGAACCAGAAGGATTAAATGATGATACTGTTTATCCAAATGGTCTTTCTACTTCTCTTCCTGAAGATGTACAAATTTCTCTATTGAAAACCATTGAAGGATTGGAAAATGCTATAGTTTTGCAACCTGGTTATGCTATTGAATATGATTTTGTTAATCCACAACAATTAACGAGAAACTTAGAATTACGTTCTTTACCGGGTTTGTTCTTAGCAGGCCAAATTAATGGTACAACAGGATATGAGGAAGCAGCAGCACAAGGACTTTTAGCTGGATTAAATGCTGCACGTAAAGTAGGTAAATTAGATGAAATACTTATAAGTCGTTCTACTGCTTATATTGGTGTTATGATTGATGATTTGGTTTCACGTGGTGTTTGTGAACCTTATAGGATGTTTACATCACGTGCTGAATTTCGTTTATCTTTACGATCTGATAATGCTGATACGCGTTTAACACCTTTGGCACAAAAATGGGGTATTGTGAGTAAAATACGTTGGGAATGTTATCAGAAAAAACAACAACGGCTTGATCAAGCACGATCAATATGTCAAAATCTTTTTTTAACACCCAATGAAGCTTCTGCTCATGGATTACATGTTAATCATGATGGAATTCGGCGTTCGGCTTATGATTTTCTTGCTTATCCTCATATGAACTTAGAGCGTCTTTCAAATTTTTGGCCACAATTACAAACAATTGATTCTAAAACAGCAGAATCTTTAGAAATTGAAGCACAATATGCGGTTTATTTAGATAAACAAGCACAAGATATTGCCTCTCTTCAGAGAGATGAGCGTTTAGAAATTCCTTCTTCTCTTGATGTTCAGGCAATTTCAGGTATTTCAAATGAACTTAAATCAAAAATTCAAGAAGTGTCGCCGCGTTCAATTGCTGATGCACAAAAAATTGATGGCATGACACCCGCCGCGTTATCGCTTATTATTACACATATTCAACGTCAACGACGTGAAAAGGCTAAAACAGCTTAATGAATTTTTCTACAGAAAAAAAATATCAACAATTATTAAATATTGTTCCTTCTGTTTCACGTGAAACGATGGAAAATTTAATTCAGTTTGAGTCTTTAATACTTCAGTGGAATACACATATTAATTTGATATCTGCTACAACTATACCAGATCTATGGACACGACATATTCTAGATTCAGCACAAATTTTTCCTTTGTATGCTCATTCTTTACATTGGTGTGATTTAGGATCAGGAGGAGGTTTTCCTGCAATTGTGATTGCTATCTTTTTGAAAGAAAAAAAAACAGCACATATTAATCTTGTTGAAAGTAATGGGAAAAAAGTTGCTTTTTTGCGAACAGTTATTGCTCAACTTAATCTTCCAGCAACGGTTTATCACGCTAGAATTGAAGATATATATCAAAAAATTCCCATATCTGATATTATAACGGCACGGGGATTAGCGCCGCTTGATACTCTTTTACAACTCATTTTTCCTTTATTAACAGAAAAAACAATAGCTCTTTTGCAAAAAGGTCGGGATTACGCTACAGAAATAAAAAATGCCTCTGCCAATTGGCACTTTGATCTGTTAAAACATAAAAGTAAAGTTGATGAAAATTCTGTTATTTTGGAAATTTCTCATATTCGATCATATAGAGGGTAGAGCAAAATGAGCGAAACACGAATTATCGCTATTGCAAACCAAAAGGGTGGAGTCGGAAAAACAACCACAGCAATTAATCTTGCTACAGCTTTAGCGGCTATTGGTGAAAATGTCCTTATTATGGATGTTGATCCACAAGGTAATGCTAGTACAGGTTTAGGGATTGATCGTAATAGCCGTCCTTTATCTTCTTATGATGTTTTGGTTTCGGGCGTTTCAATTACACAGGCGGCTTTAAAAACAGCCGTACCCAATCTTTATATAGTTCCCTCTACACTTGATCTCTTAGGTGTGGAAATGGAAATTTCTTCATCAAAAGATCGCATACAACGCTTACGTAAAGCTCTCTATGATGATCCGGAAATGGAAGAAAAATTCAATTATATTTTAATTGATTGTCCTCCCTCCCTTAATCTTTTAACACTTAATGCTATGGGGGCTGCGGATTCTGTTTTAGTGCCTATGCAGTGTGAGTTTTTAGCACTTGAAGGTTTAAGTCAATTACTTGAAACAGTAAAACAAGTGCGATCCGTACTTAATCCATCTTTAGAAATCCAAGGTATTGTTTTAACAATGTATGATGGACGTAATAACCTTTCAAATCAAGTTGTTGAAGATGTACGTTCTTTTATGGGAGATAAAGTTTATCGTACTGTTATTCCACGAAATGTAAGAGTATCAGAAGCGCCTTCTTTTGGCAAACCTGTATTGCTTTATGATCTTAAATGTGCTGGAAGCCAAGCTTATTTGCGTCTAGCATCAGAAATGATTCAACGTGAAAAACAAGCACGTGCTGCTGCTTAAAAATGTAAAAAATTTTGTAAGAAAATTCAAAGAGCAAAATTATGAACGATGATCTATCAAAAAAAAGACTAGGACGTGGATTAGCGGCATTGATTGGAGATATCAATTTAAACAACAATATTGCACGTTCATCAAGCTTTGATAAATTAAATGAATCCGGTAGTATTTCTGAGCGATTTATTTCTATTGAATCTATTTCATGTAATCCTCATAATCCTCGGCGTCATTTTACTGAAACAGAGCTTGATAATTTGACACAATCAATTCGTCAACACGGTGTGGTTCAACCAGTTATTGTGAGGCCTTTAAGAGATCATCCTCATCGGTTTGAATTGATTGCGGGTGAACGGCGCTGGCGTGCAGCACAACGTGCAAATTTAAGTCAATTACCCGTTATTATTCGTGATGTGGACGATAAAACGGCTTTGGAATTGGCAATTATTGAAAATGTTCAACGTGCAGATCTTAATCCTATCGAAGAAGCAAAGGGATATGAGATGCTTCTAAATGAACATGATTATACGCAAGTAGATTTAGCGCAAGTTATAGGAAAAAGTCGTAGTCATGTTGCAAATACGCTTCGTTTGTTAAAACTTCCAGAAAAAGTACAACAATTCTTAACTGATGGACAACTTTCTGCAGGTCATGCACGTTGTCTTATAACCGTTGATGATCCACAAAATTTAGCTGAGAAAATTATTCGTGAAGGGCTTTCAGTACGTCAAACAGAAATACTTGCATATGAGCAAGCTAATCCTAAAACTAAAAAGCGTACCAATACGGAGAAAGATGCTGAAACAAAATCTTTAGAAAAATTACTTGCAGATGTGATAGGAATGAAAGTTATTATTCGACATGGTAAAAAAGGTGGAGATTTAAAAATACATTACTCTTCATTAGAACAATTAGATGAAATTTGTCGGCGTTTACAAAGTTAATCAATTGTTCTAAAAAGTTTTTTAACAGTTATCTTTTAAAATTTTTATTATTCTATACATATGCTCTTTAGCAAATTCTATATTGCTTGGAGGTAAAAAGTTTTTTTCATAAGTAGAATTTCCTTCATCAGTAAGTACATACAATGTCGCTTGAAGTGCTAGGTGAGCAATAACAAACTCTTTCGGTGTTATATTATTTTCTTTTAAAATATTCACAAGTTTTGGATTATTAGAAATATAGGCAGCGTATTTTTCAATATTATCATTATAATTATTGAAATCACTTTTTTTATTTGTTTGTTCTGGTTCTGAAGATAAATTTTTACATTCTATTTTGATTTTTTCCAGCTTTAAAAGAATATCTTCCGTTAAGGGATAATTTGCAATGAAAGGCGGTATAAAAGAAAGATCATCTATTTCTTGTTTTTTTTCTTGAGCGTATGATGCAAAAGGAAAAATGAAGAAAAAGCACAATAGAAGTTTAAACATGACTAAAAATTATCCTTTCTTTTTTGAATTTCAATAAATATAATCGAAATAAACCCAATTATTAGGAATGATAAAAACACGGTGATTTTTTAATGTGTCATAGCTGATTAGTTGCTCAAAATGAGTTTTTCACAGTTATCTAAAAGAATTGTCGCTTTAAAAAAATGTTTTTTAACAAATTCAAGATTGTTTAGAAATATAGTATTTTTCTCAGTAGAATATTCCTTTTCAGGTACAAATATGAGAAGCGTTGATATTTCTTTAAGAGCTAAGGTTCCTGAAGCAAAATCTTTCGGTGTTATATTATTTTCTTTTAAAATATTTACAAGTTTTGGTTTACTAGAAATATAGGTAGTGTAATTTTCAATACTAGATTGGATACTAGAATCATAAGTTATAAGATTATTTTTTGTTTCTGGAAGTAAGTTTTTACATTCTTTTTCAATTTTTTCCAGCTTTAAAAGAAAATCTTCTGTTAAGGGATAATTTGCAATGAGAGATGATATAAGAGAAGAATTATCTGTTTCCTTTTCCTCTGCCATTGTTTGTTGAATATGTATCACGAAAAGAAAAAGCAGGAACAAACGTAATACGAACTTACGCATAGTTAAAAATTATCCTTTCTTCTTCGAATTTCAGCAAAGACTTCTTCATCTGTTTCTTCTTCCATTACAAGGTTTCTTCGCAACACACTATCATCCCAGCGGAGAAAGGGATTGGTGGCTTTTTCTTGCCCTAAGGTTACTGGTAAAGTCATAGCGTTTTTTGCACGTAGCAAAAAAACTTCCTCTATTCTTTGGTGGAGTTTTTTATTATGTGGGTCAATTGTTAGTGCGAAAAGAGCGTTATTTTTTGTATATTCATGTCCACAATAAAGAAGTGTTTCATCAGGAAGTTTACGAAGTTTTTTTAAAGAATTCAGCATTTGTGTTGGTGTTCCTTCGAAAAGACGTCCACAGCCCAATGAAAAAAGTGTATCTCCAGCAAAGAGTAAATTCTTTTCAGGAAAATAGTAAGATAATGCGCCTAGAGTATGACCAGGTGTTGAAAGAGCTAAAAGAAGGTGTGAGCCAAAAGAAAAACTTTCATCAGGTTGAAGTGTTTTATCAAGATGATTGATCTTTTCTTTTTCTGCTTCTGGTCCGATAACCGTAGCGTTGTAAACTTGTTTTAATTCTGATAGGGCTTCTACATGGTCGTGATGATGATGAGTTACAAAAATAGTGTTAAGTGTCCAATTGCGGCGCTTTAAGGCATTGTGAATCGCTTTGCCTTCAGGAGCATCTATTGCAGCTGTCATACCACTTTTTTCATCATGAAGGAGTACACCGAAATTGTCTTCTCGACAAATAAACTGTTCAATCAACATATTTTTTCTCGTGAACAGTGTTTGGCGATGAATCTATAAAATAATCGGTAGTGATGATTTTTTTAAGAATCAGATTTGTCCTCTTCTGTAAAAAGTCCTTTTGAATGTTTTATAATTATAGGCATTTGGGTAAGCATGAAAAGGACTGTTATAGGCATGACGCCAAATACTTTGAAACTTGTCCAGAAATTATCGCTAAAATTACGCCAAATTATTTCATTCAAAATGGCAAGAAAAATGAAAAAAAACGCCCAACGATAGGTAAGTTTTTGCCAACCTAAATCATCAAGTTTTAAGGTAGAATCAAGAGCATAACGTAAAAGTGGTTTTTTAAAAAACATCCCACCAAAAAGTATAAAAGCAAATAAGCTATTAATGATTGTTGGTTTCATTTTTATGAAAGTTTCATTATGAAGCCAGAGAGTTAGAAAGCCAAAAACTAAAACAAATATTCCTGAAATAAGAGGCATAATAGGAATTTGTCTTGCAAGGATCCATGATAAGCTTAGGGAAATAATAATAGCCACCATAAAAATAGCTGTTGCAGGGAAAATAGGCTTACTAAAATTTTGAAAAAATCCAATGTTTTTTATCAGCCATTCTCCCTTATAATTGGCAAAAAAGAAGGCAACCAATGGACCCATTTCCAAAAGAAACTTAAGTGTTGGTGAGAGAGAAATTTTTTTATTGTTATTCATCTTTTTTTCAGAATTATTGTGTAAATTAAGATTAGATAAAGGCTGTTTCATGCGTGTTTTCCTGCAATAGTTTCGGCAAAGTCAGAAGCAGAAAAGGGTTGAAGATCTTCAATATCTTCTCCTATACCGATAAAATAAACGGGTAATTTATATTTTGCTGCTATAGCGACAAGAATTCCTCCTCGTGCAGTCCCATCTAGCTTTGTCATAACTAAACCATTAACACCAGCAATATCACGGAAAATGTCTACTTGGTTGAGTGCATTTTGTCCGGTTGTTGCATCAAGAGTTTGAAGGATTGTGTGGGGTGCTTGGGGGGTGTGTTTTTTTAAAACACGAATAATTTTTGCCAACTCATCCATTAATTCAGATTTATTTTGTAAACGCCCTGCTGTATCAATAATTAATACATCACTGTTTGTTTTTTTTGCTTTTTCATAAGCATCAAATGCTAAGCTGGCGGCATCTGCACCCAATTTTGTCGAAATAACAGGAGAATTGGTACGTTCACCCCAAATGTGTAATTGCTCAATAGCAGCGGCTCGGAAAGTATCACCTGCTGCCAGCATAACTTTTAATCCCCCTTCTGTTAATTTGGCTGAAAGTTTTCCAATAGTTGTCGTTTTTCCAGTGCCATTTACACCTACCAGCAAAATAACATGAGGTTTATGGCTGAGATCAAGTTCTAATGGTATTGCAACAGGTTCCAGAACTTTTTTGACCTCATCAGCTACAATAGTATGAATATCATTTGGGGAGAGGTTTTTTCCGTAACGACTGGAAGCTAAAGTATTTGTGATGCGTGTTGCCGTCTCTACACCTATGTCAGCTTGGATAAGAATATCTTCGAGCTCTTGCAATGTATCTTCATCAAGTTTTCTTTTAACAAAGAGATCGCCAATTGATCCGCTTAGGCGTTGTGAAGAAAGGGATAGGCCTTTTTTAAGGCGCCCAAACCACGCTGTCTTTTTTTGTTCAACAGAAGGTTCAGATAAAATTTCTTCATTCTTTTTTTCACGGATGTTGTCTGTGACAATAATTTTACCAGAAAAGGGAATTTTATCAGAATGGGATTCTAGAAATGGAGATTTTTCATCATATTTTGTAAGTATTGACTCTGGATTTTTTGTTTGTTCTTCTTTTTCTGTGTTTATAGAGATTTGATTATTTTTTGTCTTTTCATTTTTGTCTTTATTTTCTTCTATTATATCGCTTTTATCAGGAATAGAAATCTGTTGTTCAATTTCTTGCTCTTGAGATTTGTTAAAAGAGAATATTTTTTTTATAAAAGATTTAGTCATAAGAATTCTCCTGCTCAAGCAGCGTTTAATTTTGGAGGGACAGCAATCAATTTATCGCCATCATGATCAACGATAAGGGCTTGAACAATTGTTCCTGCTTTTGCACCTTTAACTTGTACAAGAGTATAATCTTCTGTTCGTCCGATTTCATCTTTTTCAACGAGAATTGTTTGCAGACTGTTTTGTAAATGAGCAAGATGCTTTTGGTAAGCCATATCACCTGCTTTACGCAATTTTTCAGCACGCAGCTTAACTATTTTACGGTTGATTTGTGGCATACGTGCGGCAGGTGTTCCTTCTCTTGGACTAAAGGGGAAGACATGGAGATGGGTTAAATTACAGTCTTTGATTAAGGCAAGACTATTTTGAAACATCTCTTCTGTTTCTGTAGGAAAACCAGCAATTAAGTCGGCACCATAAACCATTGTAGAACGTTTGGCACGCAATTCTTGGCAAAATTGAATGGCATGTTCGCGCAGATGACGCCGTTTCATCCGTTTTAAAATCATATTATCACCTGCTTGCAAAGATAAATGCAAATGGGGCATGATTCTTGTTTCATAAGCTAAAAGATTTATGAGTTCTTCGTCTGCTTCAATAGAGTCAATAGATGAGAGGCGTAATCGGGCTAAGTCAGGGACATGATGCAAAATAGCTGAAGTTAATTTTCCTAGAGTAGCTTTTCCAGGAAGATCGTGGCCATAACTTGTAAGGTCAACACCTGTAAGGACCACTTCTTGGATACCCCCACCTATCAGCTTTTTAATTTGTTCTATGACAACACCCATGGGAACTGAACGAGATGGTCCTCGTCCATAAGGAATAATGCAAAATGTACAGCGGTGATCGCATCCGTTTTGTACCTGTACAAAAGCGCGGGTGCGCTCTTGCATTGCACTGACCATATGTGGAGCAATTTTTTGTACTTCCATAATGTCATTGATATGCACCTTTTCAGAATGATTAATACCAAAATCAGGAAGTTGACGATAAGAATGAGCGTGAAGTTTATCTTCGTTTCCTAAAACAAGATCTACTTCTGTCATTGAGGCAAAATTTTGTGCTTCTGTTTGGGCTGCACACCCTGTTACAATGATACGCGTATGAGGATTTTCACGTCTTGCTTTGCGGATAGCTTGTTTTGCTTGTCGTACGGCTTCGGCAGTGACAGCACAGGTATTAAAGATAATAGCACCATCTTTAAGTTGATCTAGCCCTGAAGAAGTACTTTCTTTGCGAATGATTTCCGATTCGTAGCTATTAAGTCGACAACCAAAAGTTACAATTTCTATTGCCATCAGGAGTGATCCTTTTTGTAGCACCCTGTTAAAGGGCTTAAAAAACCACTAAAGTGATATTTAATTGGTCCTGTCATGATAATATGATCGTCTTCTCGGTAAAAAATATTAAGTGTTCCCTTAGGTAAATTTACATCAACATGGCGCTCTGTAAGTCCACGACGATAAGCAGCCACTGCACTTGCACAAGCAGCACTCCCACATGCTTGTGTTAATCCTGCCCCTCGCTCCCATGTACGTAAATTTAGACTTTTCTTTGACGTTATGCAAGCAATGGAAATATTGCACCGTTCGGGAAACAGGGGGTCATGTTCAAGTTTTGGCCCATATTTTTCTAATGGAATATGTTGAATATCATTTTCAACAAAAAAGATAGCATGGAGATTGCCAATGGATATGAGACAAGCGTCTTTTAGGGGACCAGCCATAATTTCTACGTGATTGGTATCAACTATTTCACGTGAAACAGGCATCTCTTTTACATTGAAATTTGGGCATCCCATATCAACAGAAATGAGATTATCGGTTTGGTATTTTCCTTCAATAATTCCAGCGGGAGTTTCTAAATGAAATTTTTCACCAAAATTGTGATCTTTAAGCCATGCGATGACACAGCGGGTACCATTGCCACAAGCTTTAGCCATTGATCCGTCAGCATTCCATATTTCTATGCGGAAGTCGGTTTTTTTCTGGGTTGGTGTGTGGATAGCCATGATTTGATCAAAATGCATTTCAGGATCTGCCGACAAAGCAAGGATTGCTTGTGGTGTAAGAGCGTATGTGCTTTCACGCATATCAACAACAATAATTTGATTTCCAAGACCGTCCATTTTGCTAAATGGCGTTTTCATGAAACTTCTCTATTTCTAATGATTACTTATAAAAAGATATATGACTGAAAATATTATAAATTCCTAGTGTTTAATAAATATAAAATTGGGTACATAAATTATTTCTTTTAAAATAAGTGATTTTAATCTGTTTTTTTTAATTTGTTAATTTATCTTTGTAACTATAACAAATATTCGCTTAATTTTTTTGTGAACTTATTTATTGTCGTGGGAGAGAGTACAGACATGGCGTTTTCAAAAGTTTCGTTTTTCGTTGCACTATCAACTGTAATGTTTTTAGGGGGATGTTCAACAACACGGTTTGATGGTAATGACGATGGTAACGCATTAGAAGTTTTTTATCCATCTCAACAAATGACAATATTAGAAGCGTCTGATCTGTCGTCTACTTCTTCGTCGATATCTGAAGATGCAAACGCTCCGATGTATGAAAAAGGAGATTCTCAGAGCGATGGACGAATGGCTAGTCTCGAATTGCCAAGTAATGCCACTGATTTATTTCCTGCAAGTGTTGCTGGGGTATGGAATCTTTCTATGGGAGGAAAAGTTTGCCGGATTGCAACTCCACAAACAAAGTTTGGACAAGGGTACCGTGCTGGTCCTTTACACTGTCCAGGAATTGCTTCCCAAGTGAGATCGTGGGCTGTTAAAGGAAAAAGATTATATTTTTATAATAACTCTGGACGTGTTATCCTCGTTCTTTATTCTTCAAATGTTGATCGTTTTGAGGGACGTACACTTGATGATCATCCCGTTATTTTAAGTCGTTAAATCATTTTTGATCGTTTATGATAAACTAAACTAGACGGACAGATTCTTGAAAAGTATTTGTATTTTTCATTGAGATCAGTTTGAAAAAGGTTTTTTGGATGATTCTCGTTTCAACACGTTATAAGGAGCTTGTCGCTAAAGGAGAGGTTTGTTTTGATCCCGCTCAATTAGCTATAACAGAATATTTTGATCATTTATTAAAAAAAATTGCGGAACAAAATATCTCTCATTCTTTGCCTTGGATATTTTGCTCTTTCTTTAACAGAATATTTAAAAGGAAAAAACAAAATATTTCTTGCGTTGTAAAACAAGGAGATGAAACAGGTTTTTTTCAGGGACTGTATATTTATGGTGAAGTAGGACGGGGCAAAACCATGCTGATGGATTTGTTCTTTTCTTGTTTGCCTAAAGTTCATAAAAAGCGTGCCCATTTTAATGATTTTATGGCTGATGTGCATGAGCGTATTAATTCTTATCGTCAAGCATCTGGGTGTACAAAATTTAAACAAGATAATCCTATTTTAGCTGTTGCTAAAGATCTTGCACGAGAAGCAAAAGTACTTTGTTTTGATGAGTTTAGTGTAACGGATATTGCTGATGCTATGGTATTGGGGCGGCTTATTTCTGCTCTGTTTGATAAAGGAATTTTCTTTATTGCGACTTCAAATGTGGCGCCGGATAACCTTTATTGTAACGGTTTGAATCGTGAGCTCTTTTTGCCTTTTATTCAAGTTTTGAAAGCATATGTTCGTGTTGTTAATCTTGATGCAAAAACAGATTATCGCCTTGAAAAATCAAATCTACAACAGATGTATGTATCGCCGTTGGGGGTCCAAGCAAATGAATATATGGATCAAGCATGGGCACTTGTATTGCAAGGACATAAGGAGATGTCTGATGAGCTTTCTATAAAAGGGCGCTTTATTCCTATTCCGCGCTTTGGTGCAGGATGTGCTCGTTTTGATTATGGGGATTTATGTGCAAAGCCTTTGGCCGCAGCTGAATATTTATTATTAGGAGAGCATTATCATACGATTTTTATTGATAATGTACCGGTCATGGATGATACATGTCGCAATGAAACAAAACGGTTTATTTTGCTTATTGATATTCTTTATGAGCGGCATATACGGTTGTTTATGTCGGCAGCCGCAGGGATAGGGGATTTGTATAAAGGGCATGCGCAGATTACGGAAACATTTGAATTTCAAAGAACACAATCACGTCTTTTCGAAATGCAAAGCTACGATTATTTAAAACTTTGGGAAGAACATTTTCTTTTGAAGAAGAAGCATTGATTATACTTTTACCTTTACGTAAACTGTCAAAACAATAACTTTTTGAAATTAAAGAAATATAATAATTCTGTTGTATTTTTTTTAAATTCACTTTATCGATACATCGTGATAATTTTCTAATAGTTGTTTCAGCGGAGGGTTGTTGTTTCTGTAAGGAGATAAATTTGTAAATTTCATTTCTTTACTCCTTTTTATGATATTGTTTGAATATGGTTGAAGTCAAAAATATTCAGTATACGGACGTTGATTGGGTGTGCGCTGAATTATCTAAAAGTTAGGAAAAAATAAAATGGCACGGAAAAAAATAGCTCTCATTGGTTCAGGTATGATTGGTGGTACTTTAGCACATATTATTGGGCTTAAAGAGCTTGCTGATGTGGTCTTATTTGATATTGCGGAAGGTGTGCCACAAGGTAAGGCTCTAGATATCGCCGAATCTTCTCCCGTTGATGGTTTTGATATCAGTCTAAAAGGTGCTAATGCTTATGAAGCAATTGAAGATGCTGATGTTGTTATTGTAACAGCAGGCGTTGCGCGAAAACCTGGTATGAGCCGTGATGAACTTTTGGGCATTAATTTAAAGGTTATGGAACAAGTTGGAGCTGGAATTAAAAAATACGCTTCTTCAGCGTTTGTTATTTGTATTACCAATCCCCTTGATGCGATGGTGTGGGCATTGCAGAAATTTTCAGGTCTCCCTACACATAAAGTAGTTGGTATGGCTGGTGTTCTTGATTCAGCGCGTTTTCGTCATTTTTTATCTGAGGAATTTAAGGTCTCTATTAGAGATGTGACAGCGTTTGTTTTAGGGGGGCACGGTGATACAATGGTTCCTCTCGTGCGTTATTCAACAGTTGGTGGTATTTCTTTGCCTGATCTTATAAAGATGGGCTGGACAACACAGGAAAGAATTGATCAAATTATCCAGCGTACCCGTGATGGCGGTGCAGAGATTGTTGGTTTGTTAAAAACAGGTTCTGCTTATTATGCACCAGCAGCTTCTGCTGTTTCTATGGCTGAGGCCTACCTAAAGGATACTAAGCGTGTTGTGCCTGTTGCAGCTTATCTTTCAGGAGAATATGGGGTTAATGATACCTATGTTGGGGTACCTGTTGTACTTGGTGCAGGTGGTGTTGAACGAGTCATTGAAATTGATCTTGACAAAGAAGAAAGAGGCGCTTTTGATCATTCAGTAAATGCGGTTAAAAAGCTTTGTGAAGCTTGTATTGCTCTTGTACCTAGTCTCAAGTAAATTGAACAAGATTTAATTCATTAAAATAAGTATTTAGAGTGTTAAAACTTTAGGATTAATAAGATCCATAAAAGAAAAGGACAAATGCATGAATATCCATGAGTATCAGGCCAAACGTCTGCTTCATGAATATGGAGCACCAATTGCAAATGGTGTCGCTGTTTATTCTGTAGAGCAAGCTGAAAAATGGGCGGAAAAATTGCCCGGACCTCTCTATGTGGTTAAAAGTCAGATACACGCTGGTGGTCGTGGTAAGGGTAAGTTTAAAGAACTTGGTCCTGATGCAAAGGGTGGTGTTCGGCTTGCACAATCTGTTGAAGAAGTTGTTGCAAATGTTCAAGAAATGCTTGGAAAAACTTTGGTAACCAAACAAACTGGTCCAGAGGGTAAGCAGGTCAACCGCCTTTATATTGAAGATGGTGCCGATATTGAACGGGAGCTTTATCTTTCACTTTTGGTTGATCGTAGCGTTGGTCGAATTGCTTTTGTTGTTTCAACAGAAGGTGGAATGGATATTGAAACGGTTGCTGAAGAGACACCAGAAAAAATATTCACGCTTCCCATTGATGCTGTAGAGGGTGTTACTTCTGCTGATTGTGCAAGACTTTGTGATGCGTTGAAACTACAAAGTAGTGCGCGAGAAGATGGTGAAAAGCTTTTTCCGATTCTCTATAAGGCATTTTGTGAAAAAGATATGAGCCTTTTAGAAATCAATCCGCTTATTGTGATGAAAGATGGTCACTTGCGTGTTCTTGATGCGAAAGTTTCTTTTGATAATAATGCTCTGTTTC
The DNA here is from genome assembly GCF_042194035.1 of Bartonella sp. OC16QHHD. Lineage (NCBI taxonomy): Bacteria > Pseudomonadati > Pseudomonadota > Alphaproteobacteria > Hyphomicrobiales > Bartonellaceae > Bartonella > Bartonella sp. OC16QHHD. The sequence goes on from NZ_JBHIMJ010000014.1 coordinate 201,181, forward strand.
GTCATCCAGATATTTTAGAATTGCGCGATCTTTCAGAAGAAGATCCAAAGGAAATAGAAGCATCAAAGCATGATCTTGCTTATGTTGCTCTTGAGGGTACGATTGGTTGCATGGTTAATGGTGCTGGGCTTGCTATGGCAACAATGGATATCATTAAGCTTTATGGAGCAGAGCCAGCGAATTTTTTGGATGTTGGTGGTGGAGCATCAAAAGAAAAGGTGACAGCTGCTTTTAAAATTATTACGGCCGATCCAAATGTTAAGGGCATTTTGGTTAACATTTTTGGTGGTATTATGCGTTGTGATGTCATTGCTGAAGGTGTGGTTGCTGCTGTTCGTGAGGTTGGTTTAAAGGTTCCCTTGGTTGTCCGTCTTGAAGGCACTAATGTTGAGCAAGGTAAAGCAATTATCAATGAGAGTGGTTTGAATGTTATTCCTGCTGATGATTTAGATGATGCTGCCCAAAAAATTGTTGCAGCCGTGAAGGGAGCTTAAGCTATGTCGATTCTTGTGAATAAAGAGACAAAAGTTCTAGTTCAAGGGCTTACAGGAAAAACAGGAACATTTCATACAGAACAGGCGCTTGCTTATCATGGTACGCAAATGGTTGGTGGTGTTAATCCTAAAAAGGGTGGAGAAGCATGGGAAGGTTCAAAAGGCGAAACTCTTCCTATTTTTGCTAATGTTGCAGAAGCAAAAGAAAAAACAGGCGCAGATGCTTCCGTTATTTATGTTCCTCCTGCAGGGGCTGCGGCAGCTATTATAGAGGCTATAGAAGCTGAAGTTCGTTTAATTATCTGTATTACGGAAGGTATTCCCGTTATGGATATGGTTAAAGTGAAGGCGCGATTAGAAAACTCAAAGTCTCGTCTTATTGGTCCTAATTGTCCCGGTATTCTTACACCAAATGAATGTAAAATTGGTATTATGCCTGGTTCTATTTTTAGAAAAGGTTCTGTTGGGGTTGTCTCGAGGTCGGGAACTTTAACTTATGAAGCCGTTTTTCAAACGAGTCAGGAAGGTCTCGGACAAACAACTGCGATAGGAATTGGTGGCGATCCTGTTAAGGGCACTGAATTTATTGATGTGTTGGAAATGTTTTTAGCGGATGATGAAACCGAGTCTATTGTTATGATTGGTGAGATTGGTGGTTCTGCTGAAGAAGAAGCAGCACAGTTTCTGCAAGATGAAGCAAGAAAAGGTCGTAAAAAGCCAATTGTTGGTTTTATTGCTGGCCGTACGGCTCCTCCAGGACGTACAATGGGACATGCTGGTGCTGTTATTTCTGGTGGTAAAGGTGGAGCAGAAGATAAAATTGCGGCAATGGAATCAGCAGGGATTCGTGTGTCTTCTTCGCCATCACAGATAGGTAAGACTTTGATGTCAGTTTTGAAAGGCTAAAAGAAAGTTTCACCTGAATAAGAAAAGGTTCTTAGATTCAGGTGAAAAAGCTTGAGTATAAAAAGGTAAAACTTTTTTGAATGTTCGAATCACTGCTTGTTTGTAAGCATTTAAAGGTCAAAAAGAGATATAAGGAGACGGAATAAATGTTCCGGAGAAGTATATGGCAAGGCAGGACGAAATAAATAGCCTTTTTGCACAGACATCATTTCTTTATGGTGGGAATGCGGATTATATAGATCAACTTTATGCTCAATATGAAAAAGATCCTACCAGTGTTGATTCACAGTGGCGTGCTTTTTTTGAAGGACTTCATGATAATAAAGAAGATGTTCTTAAAAATGCTGAAGGAGCAACATGGCAGCGTGATCATTGGCCATTAAAAGCAGAGGGTGAATTGATTTCTGCTCTTGATGGTGATTGGTCTTCTCTTGAAAAATATTTTGGCGATAAATTAAAGGAAAAAGCAATAACAGGTGCTGCACAAAAGGGAAAAACTTCCAGTGAACAAGATATTATTCGTGCAACACGTGATTCCGTTCATGCAATTATGATGATTCGTGCGTTTCGAGAACGGGGACATCTTCATGCGCAACTTGACCCTCTTCAATTGGCCGAAAAACAAGAAGATTATAAGGAACTTTCTCCAGAAGCTTATGGTTTTACTCCAGCTGATTACGAGCGTCCCATTTTTATTGATAATGTTTTAGGGTTGGAATATGCAACTATTCCGCAAATGCTTGAGATTCTCAATCGTACCTATTGTTCAACAATCGGTGTGGAATATATGCATGTTTCTGATCCGGTTCAGAAAGTATGGCTTCAAGAACGCATTGAAGGGCGAGATAAAAAAAATTCTTTCACACAACAAGACAAGAAAGCTATTCTGAATAAGCTTATTCAGGCAGAGGGATTCGAACAGTTTTTAGACACTAAATATAAAGGTACAAAGCGTTTTGGACTCGATGGTGGTGAGGCGCTGATTCCCGCTCTTGAGCAGATTATCAAATGTGGTAGTGCTTTGGGGGTGCAGGAAGTTATTTTAGGAATGGCACATCGTGGTCGTTTAAATGTTCTTTCACAAGTTCTTGCCAAACCGCATAGGGCTATTTTTCATGAATTCAAAGGAGGGTCTTACAAGCCTGATGATGTGGAGGGATCCGGTGATGTCAAATATCATTTGGGAACTACCGCTGATCTGGACTTTGATGGTAAAAAAGTTCATTTATCGCTGTTGGCCAATCCATCTCATCTTGAGATTGTTGATCCGGTTGTTATGGGAAAAGCACGTGCTAAACAAGATCAACTTATGGGACCTGCGCATACTGATTTACTCCCATTAAGTGAGCGTTCAAAAGTGATGCCATTGCTTATTCATGGTGATGCTGCTTTTGCAGGACAAGGCGTTATCCAAGAAACTTTTGGTCTTTCAGGTCTTAAAGGTTATCGTGTTGCAGGCTCACTTCATGTTATTATCAATAACCAGATTGGTTTTACAACATCTCCACGTTTTTCACGTTCTTCGCCTTATCCATCAGATGTCGCAAAAATGATTGACGCACCAATTTTCCATGTGAATGGTGATGATCCTGAGGCAGTTGTTTTTGTTGCCAAAATAGCAACAGAGTTTCGCCAAATTTTCCATAAACCAGTGGTTATTGATATGTTTTGTTATCGCCGTTATGGGCATAATGAAGGTGATGAACCTTCCTTTACGCAGCCGCTTATGTATAAAGCAATACGTAATCATAAAACAACACTTCAACTTTATAGTGACCAATTGGTAGCAGAAGGAATGGTTACTTCAGAAGAGATTGAGCAACAAAAAAAATTATGGCGCGATAAGCTTGAAGGTGAACTTGAAGCAAGTGCTTCTTATAAACCTAATAAGGCTGATTGGCTTGATGGAAGCTGGACGGGACTCAAAGCTTTTAGTAGTTCTGATGAGCAGCATTCTAGAACAACTGGTGTTGAATTAAAAACTTTAATGGAAATTGGTCAGAAAATTGTTGAAATTCCGGCAGATTTTCACGTTCACAAAACCATTCAACGTTTTTTAAATAATCGTGCTAAAATTTTTGAAACCGGTGAGGGTGTTGACTGGGCAACTGCTGAAGCTTTAGCTTTTGGTTCACTTTGTTTGGAAGGGGCACCGGTTCGTCTTTCCGGTGAAGATGTTGAACGGGGAACTTTTTCACAACGTCATTCAGTTCTTTATGACCAAGAAAATGAGGCGCGTTATATTCCTTTGAATCATTTACAAAAGGGACAAGCGCTTTATGATGTTGTTAATTCTATGCTTTCTGAAGAAGCTGTTCTTGGTTTTGAATATGGATATTCTCTTGCTGAACCACGAGGATTAACACTTTGGGAAGCACAATTTGGTGATTTTTCTAATGGTGCACAGGTCATTTTTGATCAATTTATTTCATCCGCAGAGCGTAAGTGGCTTCGTATGTCTGGTCTTGTGTGTTTATTGCCTCATGGTTTTGAAGGGCAAGGGCCGGAGCATTCTTCTGCACGTTTAGAACGGTTTCTTCAACTTTGTGCGGAAGATAATATGCAGGTTGCTAATTGTACAACCCCTGCAAATTATTTTCATATTTTGCGTCGACAAATTAAGCGTGATTTCCGGAAGCCATTGATTTTGATGACACCGAAATCACTTTTACGTCATAAGCGAGCTGTTTCTTTTCTCAATGAAATGGGGCCAGAAACAAGTTTTTGTCGTGTGTTGCTTGATGATGCAGAATGTCTCAAAGATTCTGTCATTAAGTTGCAAAAAGATAATAAGATTCGCCGTGTCGTTCTTTGTACTGGTAAGGTTTATTACGACCTTTATGAAGAACGTGAAAAAAGGGGTATTGATGATGTTTACCTCCTTCGTGTTGAACAGCTTTATCCTTTCCCTGCAAAAGTTTTGGTGAATGTATTATCGCGCTTTTTGCAGGCGGAAGTTTTTTGGTGCCAAGAGGAACCAAAAAACATGGGGGCTTGGTCATTTATTGAGCCTTATTTGGAATGGGTTTTGACGCATATTAATGCGCAATATTCACGTGCTCGTTATGCAGGACGTCCTGCGAGTGCGTCACCGGCCTCTGGGTTAATGGTGAAACACCTTGAACAACTGGCTGCGTTTCTTAAAGACGCGTTAGGTTCTTAATTTATTACTACTCTGATGTATGGAAAAATATTATGACTACTGAAATTCGTGTTCCTACTTTGGGCGAATCGGTTACCGAAGCAACGGTTGGCAAATGGTTTAAAAAACTTGGCGAAGCTGTCGCTATGGATGAGCCTTTGGTTGAATTAGAAACTGATAAGGTAACCGTTGAAGTTCCTTCTCCTGTTGCTGGGAAATTATCTGAAATCATTGCAAAAGAAGGCGATACGGTTGAAGTAAATGCTCTTTTAGGAGTGGTGAAGGCTGGAGAAGCTGGTATCTCCCAATCACTTTCACCTTCTGCTACACTTGTTCCAGCGGCTTCATCTGAATCGGAGAAGCCTGCTTTGAGCAGTGCAATGCCTCCTTCTCCTTCAGCAGCAAAATTGATGGCTGAAAATAATGTTGCAAAAAGCGATATTTCAGGTTCTGGAAAACGTGGACAAATTCTTAAAGAAGATGTTCTTGGTGGATTAAAACAAAGTACAAATGCTCCTACACCCTCTTCTTCTGCGACGAGTTCTTCGGCAACTCCTGTCCAAGAAACACGTGAAGAGCGGGTTCGTATGACGAAATTGCGTCAAACAATTGCTCGCCGTCTTAAAGATGCACAAAATGTAGCAGCAATGTTAACCACATTTAATGAGGTTGATATGTCAGCGGTGATGGATTTGCGCAAGCGTTATAAGGATCTTTTTGAAAAGAAACATGGTGTTAAGCTTGGTTTTATGGGTTTTTTTACCAAGGCTGTTTGTCATGCATTAAAAGAACTTCCTGCTGTTAATGCAGAGATTGATGGGACAGATATTGTTTACAAAAACTATGTCAATGTTGGAATTGCTGTTGGAACGGATAAAGGGCTTGTTGTTCCAGTGGTGCGAGATGCAGATCAAATGTCATTGGCTGAGATTGAAAAAGAGATTGGTCGTTTGGGGCGTCTTGCGCGTGATGGAAAATTAGCCGTTTCTGATATGCAGGGCGGAACTTTTACCATTACCAATGGTGGTGTGTATGGATCGTTGATGTCAACACCGATTTTGAATGCACCACAATCTGGTATTTTGGGAATGCATGCGATTAAAGAGCGAGCAATGGTTGTTGAGGGTCAAGTTGTGATCCGCCCCATGATGTATTTAGCGCTTTCTTATGATCACCGTATTGTGGATGGGCAAGAAGCTGTGACTTTCCTTGTGCGTGTTAAGGAAAGCTTAGAAGATCCGGAACGCCTTGTTCTTGATTTGTAAAATACAGTTTTCAGGATGAAAGGAGAAACGGATGTCTTATGATGTGGCTGTGATCGGAGCGGGTCCAGGTGGTTATGTAGCAGCAATAAAAGCGGCGCAACTGGGACTTAAAGTAGCAATTATTGAAAAGCGTACAACATTAGGAGGAACATGTCTCAACGTTGGTTGTATTCCTTCTAAAGCGTTGCTGCATGCTTCAGAAGTGTTTTCTGAAACCCAGCATGGTTTTGAAACGCTTGGTATTTCTATTGGTAAATCTAAGCTTAATCTTGAACAAATGATGGTTCATAAGAAAGCTGTGGTGACAGCCAATACGAGTGGTGTTTCTTTTTTGATGAAAAAAAATAAAGTTGATACTTTTTTTGGGACAGCCAAAATTTTGAGTGCGGGTCATGTGGAAGTTGTTGCCAGAGATGGTAATAAACAAACAATTGAAACAAAAAATATTATTATTGCTACCGGTTCAGAGAGTTCAGGCATTCCAGGAGTAAATGTTGAAATTGATGAAAAGACTATTGTTTCTTCTACGGGAGCTCTTTCACTTGAAAAAGTACCAACGCATATGATTGTAGTAGGTGCTGGTGTCATTGGTTCAGAACTTGGATCAGTTTGGAGCCGTTTAGGTGCTAAGGTGACCATTATTGAGTATCTTAATAAAGTTTTGGGCTCAATGGATGGTGAAGTTTCACGGCAATTTCAGAAATTAATGGAAAAACAGGGGATTGAATATAAAACGGGTGCAAAGGTAACAGCTGTTACACAATCTGGCTCAACTGCTCAGGTGAGCTTTGAATCTGTCAAAGGTGGTGAATCTGAAACTTTAGAGGCTGATGTTGTGCTTATTGCTACTGGACGTTCTCCTTATACAGAGGGGCTTGGCTTACAAGAGGTTGGTGTTCAGTTAGATGAACGCGGATTTATTTCAATTGATGCTCATTGGCAGACGAATGTTCCAGGAATTTATGCGATTGGTGATGTTGTAAAAGGGCCAATGCTAGCACATAAAGCAGAGGAAGAAGGCGTTGCTGTGGCAGAAATTTTGGCAGGTCAAAAAGGGCATGTTAATTTTGATGTTATTCCTAGTGTTGTTTATACACAGCCGGAAATTGCGAGTGTAGGAAGGACAGAAGAAGAGCTAAAAACTGCTGGTATTGAATATAATGTTGGCAAATTTCCTTTTATGGCCAATGGTCGTGCACGTGCAATGCAAAAGAGTGATGGGTTCGTTAAAATCCTTTCTGATAAAAAAACAGATCGGGTATTAGGGGGGCATATTCTTGGATTTGGTGCTGGTGAAATGATCCATGAAATTGCAGTTTTAATGGAATTTGGTGGTTCATCAGAAGATCTGGGACGTTGTTGCCATGCACATCCTACCTTATCAGAAGCCGTGCGTGAGGCAGCTTTGGCAACATTTGCTAAACCACTTCATATTTAAAAAGCTTTTAAAAAGTAAATTTTAAAAGGTACGGGGGGCAGAAAATATTTGTGAAGCATGCAACAACATTTTAAAACTTAAAAAAAGAATATAACCAATTGTATTGAAATGTTCCATTTGTTGTATGCTTTTCGATAATTACTGTTTTAGATATCTGTTGTGCAGTTTTGATTGATTATTCTGTTGTGCACTATCGTTTAGAGCGGTGGTGTTTAGTCTATGTAAAGTTTTATATATGGGGTAGTTTTTATACTGTTATAAAATATTTAAGATAAGATTCTGAACCTATCTGTGTGCTTTGTGTTAAGAAAACATCTCTCAAAATGCTTAAATCTACTTCGCGATGGTGTTCATGAATGGTATAGCTGTAAAGTTCCTCTTGAAATATATGAAATTCATTCAAACTGTTATAAGACCTATTGTGCACCATCATCTTTATGTTTAGTAAAAGTACACGCTGGTATTATAATACACTTTTTCAGTTCTCAATATTGCTAAAGCTCTTTATTATTTGAGAGTTTTCATAAGAGAATTTTTATTCTGTTCTTTTATCATTTTACCTCACACGCTCGTTTTGTTTGTGATGTGCAGACAAAAGATTTTAATTGCTTCAATGTGAGAGAGTTTGTGATTAAGAGAATTTTACAGTATTCAGCGTTATAAATCAACATGTTGTATACGATGGTGAATCATATGAAGAGAGAAGCCAAGAGGAATTCACCCAAAGAAATTGAATTGTTTAATGATTGGTGTGGGTTAAGGATCTTTGTCATTTAAGATGAAGAGGGGGGAGGGATTGAATATTCTACAAAATACCGCTCTTCTTTAAAAGAGCAGTATTTTTATATCTTTTGTTTATGACACTATCTTTTTGATGATAATGACAAGTTATACAGTGTGATTAAATTAGTTTTTTCTTCTCTGTTTTTCTTGATCATTGCTCGCTATGTCTTAAAAAGATGCTATGTCTCTTCTTTAGGGTTGTTAAGAAATCGCAATGTTGCCAAAATATAACGAATAGCTAAAATTTTTTTGAAAACCATAATTACACGAGAATATTAAGTTTGTTTTCATTGGGCAGTTTTGTGATAACTTAAAAAATCAAGCATATGCTTTCTATAGGTATTAAAATTGTAATTTTTTATCCTCTTGTTGTTCTCTTATAAAAGTGGGAAGCCCCATATGATCAAGATATTTAAGGAAAGGGTGGGGTGGTAATTCTTCCACATTGACCATAGTTTTTACATCCCATTCACCTGTGGCAATAAGAAGAGCTGTTGCGGCTGCTGGTACGCCAGCCGTATAGGAAATGCCTTGTGCCCCAGTTTCATGAAAAGCTTGTTTGTGATCGGCTATATTATAGATAAAAATTTCTCGCAGGTGTCCATCTTTTTCGCCTTTAATAAGATCTCCAATACAGGTTTTTCCTGTGTAGTCTGGGGCGAGAGAGGAAGGGTCGGGTAAGACGGCTTTCACGACTTTCAAGGGCACGACTTCTTGACCTTCTGCTGTTTTAATCGGTTGTTCGGATAAGAGTCCGAGGTTTTTCAGAACCGTAAAAACAGTGATATAACGATCACCAAATCCCATCCAGAAACGGACATTCTCTACATCAAGATTTTTGGAAAGTGAATGAATTTCATCATGTCCTGTCATATAGGCTTTTTGTTTTCCCACAACGGGAAGATCCCATTCATGGCTGACTTCAAACATTTTATTGGAAGTCCATTTTTTATTTTGCCATGACCATACTTGTCCTGTAAATTCACGGAAGTTAATTTCTGGATCAAAATTTGTAGCAAACCAACGTCCATGATTTCCGGCATTAATATCAATAATATCAATATCTGTGATTTTATCAAAATAATCATCGCGCGCTAATGCTGCATAAGCATTCACTACACCTGGGTCAAAACCTGCTCCTAAAATAGCGGTTATACCAGCTTTTTCACATTCTGGACGCCGAGGCCATTCATAATTGCCATACCAAGGAGGTGTTTCACAAATTTTCAATGGGTCTTCATGAATCGCTGTATCGATATAAGCGCATTTTGTTTCAATACAAGCTGAAAGAACAGACATATTAAGAAAGGCAGAACCAACATTAATGACAATTTCACATTTGGTCTTTTGGATGAGCTTTATAGTTTCTTCTACATTCATGGCATTGAGCGAATGGCTTTTGAGAACACCTTGCTCTTTCATTGTGTTTTTTTCTTTAATAGAAGCAATGATGGCTTCACATTTTTTGAGTGTTCGTGAAGCAATATGAATTTCACCAAGAATATCGTTGTTTTGAGCACATTTGTGTGCAACAACTTGTGCAACACCTCCAGCACCAATAATGAGAACATTTTTTTTCATTGTAGGTCCATCTCCCTTTTTAATACTGTTGTATGACGTTTTTTATGGTTTATCTTTATGAAAGGCTTTCCTGATAGTCGTTATAGCTGAATTGGCGTTGAAGTGTTAATGTACCATCGCACTCTTTGAGAACAATAGCAGGCATTGTAACGCCATTAAACCAGTTTTTCTTGACCATTGTATAACCTGCTGCATCCTGAAAAGACAGTCTATCGCCTATTTTAAGAGGTTTTTGAAATTGAAATGTTCCAAAAATATCGCCGGCAAGACAAGATTTTCCACAAATCATAATTTCGTGTGGTCCTAGATTGGGTTCTAATTTGGCATTTTCACGATAAATGAGAAGATCAAGCATATGTGCTTCAATTGAGCTATCAACGATGGCTAGATTCTTTTCATTATACAATGTGTCAAGAACACTGACTTCTAATGTGGTGCTTTTGGTAATAGCAGCTTCTCCTGGTTCTAGAAAAAGAGTGACACCATGAGTTTTAGAAAATTGTTTTAAGCGTTTTGCGAAAGCTTCTAGAGGATAATTTTCAGCCGTAAAATGGATTCCGCCGCCAAGGCTTATCCAGTCAACAGCAGAAAAAAGTTCTGCAAATTTTTCTTCCATATATCCAAGCATTTGGTTAAAAAGATTAAAGTCAGCATTTTCACAATTGTTATGGATCATCAATCCGTTGATAAGAGGCAGAACTTCTTTGATAGCGCTTTGGTTTGTTTCTCCTAAGCGGCTAAAAGGGCGAGAGGGGTTGGCAAGATCAAAATTTGATGCGCTGATTCCTGGGTTTAACCTTAAACCTCTTTGAATGGTTTTTGTTGCATCAGAAAAGCGTTGAAGCTGTTGGATGGAATTAAAGATGATTTTATCTGCATAACCACAGGCTTCATCAATTTCATCATCTGCCCAAGCCACTGAATAAGCATGGGTTTCTTTGCCAAATTTTTCTCTTCCTAAACGTAGTTCATAAAGGGATGATGATGTGGTTCCATCCATGAACTCAGACATTAAATCAAAAACACTCCATGTGGCAAAACATTTTAAAGCAAGTAAAATTTTAGCTCCGGACATTTCCCGTAAACGAGAAATTGTTTGCATGTTTTTGATGAGTTTCGATTTGTCTATAAGATAGTAGGGGGTTTTTATCATCATTTATTCATTCTTTTTTGAAGGATCTTATTGCCAAGATCAACGTTTAGTACAAAGAGTAACAGAATGTCTCAAGAAAAAAGAATCTTAAGAAAAGAATCTGTTTCTGTCTAGCAAGAGAAAGGCTTTCTGTAATTACTGTTGTTTATTATGTTGAGTTTTTTGTTATGAGTATGAAAAAAAAATTATATTATGCTTTAGCTTTTGTATTTGTTAGCAGTTTTTTCATTATAACAACCACTCTTGTTAATTGGGGGCAAAATAGAAGTGACGCTAAAGCCAAACTGGTTACTCAGACTTCTGTCCTAGATAGTTCGGTGCCTCTGATTTTTACGGGGCGTAGAGAACTTAATGGTTTCAAAGGTTATCGTCATTATCGGCGTGGTTATCGTAAATACAGTGATAATTGGTGGTATCCTGAAGTGGCATTTGTTACATCACCGCACTTAAGCACAAAAGGCGCATCATTAAAAGTTGTATCAAATGCTAAAAAAGTGTTTTTAACGTCTTCTTCGGAAAAATTAGAAAAAAAAGAGCCATGGATGCTTAAACAACATATTGAATCTTGCCGTGCGCGTTATCGCTCTTATAATAAAAATGATAATAGTTTTCAGCCTTTTCATGGGGGGCGTAGGCAGTGTTTATCACGCTTTTTTAAAGGATAGAAATTAAATAAAATTTTAATTGCTTCTTGTCGTGGGCGTTATTGTTCTTACAATAAAGAGAAGACTTTTGTTGTGCGCAGTATTTTCATGCCAGCATTGTTTTTTTAAAAATTTTAAATGCTTTTAAGTTTTATTAAATCTTATTATCATTAAGTGTGGAATGGGGGGTGAGAATATAAGTTTTTGTTTTGTCGATGACAAAATATTAAGGCAAAATGGAGTTTAAAGAATGACAACACGGGAAGCAATGTTGGTATTGCTCGTTTTGCTTCCCTTTGGTGGAAGTGCTGTCATTGGCTTTTTTCGTTCGACAGCAAAAAATAATGAAGCGTGGTTTGCTGGGGTTGTCGCACTTTTCTGTCTTATTTTTACAATAATGCTTTATCCGGAAGTTTGCGGAAACCACATAGTGCGTTTAGATATTTCTTGGCTTCCAGAATGGGGAAGCGATTTGATTCTCCGCATAGATGGTTTGTCGTGGCTTTTTTGCTTGCTTATTACAGGGATTGGGCTGCTTGTTGTCATTTATTCACGTTATTACATAGATCCAGCGGATTCTGTACCGCGTTTTTTTTCCTTTTTTTTGGCCTTTATGGGATCAATGATAGGAATAGTTTTATCAGGTAATCTCGTCTTTTTGGTTGTTTTCTGGGAACTCACCAGTATTTTTTCTTTTTTGTTGATCGGCTATTGGTACCATAATGCAAGTGCGCGTGAGGGTGCGCGTATGGCTCTAACGATCACAGGTTTTGGCGGCTTTGCCCTTTTTATTGGAGTTTTATTGATTGGGTATACTGTTGGCAGTTTTGATTTGGATAAGGTTCTGCAGTCTGGAGATATGATCCGGTCAAGTTCTCTTTATAGTCCTATCCTTATTTGCATTTTATTGGGAGGGTTAACAAAAAGCGCGCAATTTCCCTTTCATTTTTGGCTACCCAACGCGATGGCTGCTCCAACCCCTGTATCGGCTTATTTGCATTCGGCAACAATGGTAAAAGCAGGATTGTTTTTGCTTGTTCGTTTATGGCCTGTGCTCTCTGGAACAGAATCTTGGTTTTGGCTGGTTGGCTTTTCAGGACTCTCAACTCTTCTTCTAGGTGCCTATTTTTCCATGTTTCAGCAAGACTTGAAAGGACTGCTTGCGTACTCGACTATTAGTCATCTTGGATTAATTACAACACTTTTAAGTCTTGGTAGTCCACTTGCATGTGTTGCGGCGATCTTTCATATGGCCAATCATGCTACTTTTAAAGCTTCTTTATTTATGGCTGCTGGCATTATTGATCACGAGACGGGAACACGTGATATGCGCAAACTGTCAGGGCTTTATCGTTCTATGCCTATTACAGCGACTCTTGCTTTAGTTGCGAGTGCAGCGATGGCTGGGGTTCCTTTGTTGAATGGTTTTTTATCGAAAGAGATGTTTTTTGCTGAAGCTGTTGAAACGCATATGGAATCATGGCTCGATTGGATTGCACCTTATGTGGCAACGCTAGCTAGTCTGTTTAGTGTGACCTATTCTATACGCTTTATTCATGGCGTTTTTTTAGGACCAAAGCCTGACAATTTACCCAAGACTCCCCATGAACCACCGCATTTCATGCGTTTACCAATGGAGCTTTTGGTGTTTATTTGTTTAGCGGTTGGTATTTTTCCTAATTTAACAATAGGACCTATTTTAGATAATGCGGTCGTGTCTGTTTTAGGACCAATGACAATTCCTTATAGTTTGGCTGTTTGGCATGGGTTTAACACTCCATTAGTGATGAGTTTTGTTGCATTATTAGGGGGCGGATTGCTCTATGCTGTCGGGCATCGTTATTTTTTATCCTGTGATGATGGGGCTCCTTTTTTCCGTCACTTAAAAGGACCGCGTATTTTTGAACGCATTCTCGTAATTATTTCTTGGAAATGGGCCCGTGCGGTGGAATCTGCTTTGTCAACACGCCGTTTGCAGATCCAATTGCATTGGATTTTTTGGGTCTGTTTTGCCTTTGTTGGTCTTTTACTTTGGTGCGATGGTTTCATTCCAGTGGGGACATTACCGCTTTTTCCACTTGATATTCCTTTTCTCGCTCTTTGGCTGGTTGGCGGATTATGTGCGCTTTTAGTTGCTTGGCGAGCAAAGTTTCATCGTCTTGCTTCACTTATGCTTTTAGGGGGAGCTGGTTTGATGACTTGTGCAACCTTTTTATGGCTTTCTGCTCCTGATTTAGCAATAACACAATTGGTTGTTGAGGTTGTTACAGTCGTTTTATTATTGCTTGGTTTACGGTGGTTGCCTAAACGTTTGCATGACCCTGGGCCAGCTGCTGTTCGTTTTTGGGTTCGCTTGCGTCGTTTCCGTGATTTCGTCATATCCCTTGTAGGAGGTGCTGGTGTAGCATGGCTTTCTTTTGCAGTGATGACACGTCCCCAAGGTACAACGATTTCTGATTTTTTTCTAACGCATGCTTACTCAGATGCTGGTGGTCGCAATGTTGTGAATGTGTTATTGGTTGATTTCCGTGGTTTTGATACCATGGGAGAAATTGTGGTTTTGGGTGTTGTTTCCCTTACTGTTTTTGCACTCTTACGACGTTTTCGTCCTGCGCCTGAGAGTATTGATGCGCCTTTTCAACAACGTATCCAGAAAGCCTTTGATATAGCACAGCCTAATCGAAATGTGGGAGATACAGTATTGAATTATTTAGCTGTTCCTGCTGTTATTATGGGTTGGCTCTTTCCGATTATTATCGCTTTTGCTATTTATTTATTCATGCGAGGGCATGATCTGCCAGGAGGTGGATTTGTCGGTGGGATTACTTTGGCTATAGGATTTATTTTACAATATCTTGCACGCGATATTCGGTGGGTGGAAACGCATTTGAGAGTTTTACCTTTGCGTTGGATAGGCTTTGGCTTATTGTTGTCAGTCGTAACGGGGATGGGCTCTTGGTTTTTTGGATATCCTTTTTTAACATCCTTTTTTCGATATATTCATCTTCCGTTAATTGGGAAAGTTTCCATGGCATCCGCTTTTTTGTTTGATTTTGGTGTGCTTTCTCTTGTGTTAGGAGCAACTGTTCTCATTTTAATTGCACTTGCACACCAGTCAATTCGGAGTTACCGAATCGGTAAGAAACCTATTTTAAAAGAGAAGGAAAATTAATGGAAATTGTTCTTTCTTTGGGTATCGGTGTTTTTGTCGGATCAGGTATTTGGCTTGTTTTGCGTCCACGTACTTTTCAAGTCATTCTTGGTTTGTCCTTGATCTCCTATGGTGTTAATCTTTTTATATTTTCAATGAGTAGACCGCGTAGTAATGCTGCTCCAATTGTTGATCCTACCCCTGTTATTAATCCAGCTAATTATGTCGATCCTCTCCCACAAGCCTTGGTTTTAACTGCAATTGTGATTGGTTTTGCAACAACAGCTTTATTTTTAGTTATCTTGTTGGTTTCACGTGGTTTAACGGGTTCTGATCACGTTGATGGACGTGAGGTGCAATAATGAAAATAGGAGTGCATCATCTCCTTATTTTGCCTATTCTTTTGCCGTTAATCACTGGAGCACTTCTTCTTTTTTATGATGAACGTCGTGCAAGACTTAAATCATTCATCAGTCTTTCTTCTGCGGGACTGTTGGTCGTTACTGCCATTTTATTGATTATACGTACTCTTGAAATAGCACCGGCTTGCGATGTTTATCGACTTGGTAATTGGCCGTCTTCTTTTGGAATTGTTTTAGTCCTTGATCGCTTAAGCGCTATGATGCTTTTACTTTCCAGCTTGTTGGTGACTAGCGTGTTGGTTTTTGCGCGGGCTCATTGGTACAAAGCTGGTTCTCATTTTCAGTCACTAATGCAATTTTTTATGGTGGGGATAAATGGTGCTTTTTTGACTGGTGATTTATTTAATTTATTTGTGTTTTTTGAAGTTATGTTAACAGCTTCCTATGGGCTTGCTTTGCATGGTTCTGGTCAGACACGCGTGCGCGCAGGGTTGCATTATGTCGTGGTTAATCTTGTTGCTTCATTATTTTTTTTAGTTGGTATAGCGCTCATTTATGGAGTCGTTGGTACTCTTAATATGGCCGATTTGGCTGTTAAAATAAAATATATATCTTCTACAGATATTGTTTTGTTCGAAATAGGTGTTGCACTTTTAGGTATTGCTTTTTTGCTTAAAGCGGGTATGTGGCCGCTTAATTTTTGGTTGGTTCCAACTTACAGTGCAGCAGTAGCGCCAGTTGGAGCTTCTTTTGCACTTTTGAGCAAGGTGGGTATTTATATTATTTTACGTTTAACGTTGCTATGGTTTGGTTCTGAAAGTGAATATTTTAACCATTTTGGTCATACGGTTTTGTTTTATGGTGGGCTTGCCACTATGATTGTTGGTTTTATTGGGGTATTGGCAAGCCAAGTTTTGGTGCGTTTGGCAGCTTATAGTGTCCTTGTCTCTTCTGGTACATTGTTGGCCGCGATCGGGATCGGCAATGCAGCACTGACAGCAGGTGCACTTTTTTATATTGTTTCTTCAACTTTAGCACTGGGAGCTTTTTTTCTTTTGGTAGAGTTGGTTGAACGCTGTCAAGATGTGGCTGCAAATGTTCTTGCTGTCACAATGGAGGTGTATGGTGACGATGAAGAGGAGGAAGAAGATGAAGTTGGCATCTATTTTCCGGTAACCTTGGCAATTCTTGGAGCTTGTTTTGGTATTTGTGCCATTTTGATTATTGGATTGCCGCCTTTTTCTGGTTTTGTTGCTAAATTTATGATGTTCATGGCAATTTTAAATCACAGTAGAGAGGATTTTTCTGTCTCTCTACCGGTTTACCAAGATTGGCTTTTTGTAGTTTTTGTCACTCTCTCTGGTTTTGCGGCTTTGATTGCATTGACACGAACGGGTATCCGAACTTTTTGGGTTTCTCTTGAAGGGCGTATTCCCCGTGTGCAAGTGATAGAATTTGCGCCTATTGCCGTTCTCCTTGCTTTGTGTTTTCTTATAACAATTGTAGCCAGTCCTGTTAGTCATTATATGTCTGAAACTGCTAAGACTTTGTATGAACCTCAAAACTATATTGGGAGCGTTTTAACGGATTTTTCTCTCGAAAATAGGGAGGTGAGTAAATGAATCGTTTTTGTCCTTCCCCTTTTTTCAGTGGTGTCATTGTCCTTATGTGGCTTATTTTAAATGGTTTTAGTTTAGGGCAATTGCTTTTAGGGATTTTAACCGCTTTGTTTTGTGGTTGGATGATACGGCTTCTGGAGCCGGAGAAGGCTGTTATTAAAAGCTGGAGTGCGGTTTTTCGTCTCGTTTTTCGAGTATTTATAGATTCTATATTCTCAAATGTTTCGGTGACTTGGTTTGTTTTAACAAAAAGGTCTCGAGAGCAGAAATCTGGTTTTATTGTAGTACCTCTTCTGCTTCATAATCGCACTGCTTTGGCTATTTTAGCATGCATCCTTTCGGCAACCCCTGGAACTGCTTGGGTTGCCTATAATAGTAAAAAGGGTGAACTTTTGCTTCATGTCTTAAATTTTAAAAATGGATATGATTACAAACAGTTGATCAAACAACGGTATGAGCAATTGCTTTTGGAGATTTTTTTATGAGTATGGTGATTCTTTATTGGGGGCTTTTCTTTTCACAGTTTTTTTTAAGTTTAGCGGTGATTTTCGCGCTGTTTCGGTTGATTCGTGGTCCACGGGCGCAGGATAGAATTGTTGGTTTGGATGCCCTTTATATAAGCACTATTCTTTTGTTTCTTACATTCGATATTCGTTCAGGAACAACCGCTTATTTTGTCGCAGCTCTCATTATTGGATTGTTGGGATCTGTCTCAAGCATCGCTTTGGCGAAATTTCTTATGCGGGGGGAGATTATTGAATGAAAGATGATATATCGCTTGTGGTTGCTATTGCTATCACAGTTTTCTTAATATTAGGGTCTGGATTGACATTGATCGCAACGATAGGTTTGGTGCGTTTTTCCAATTTTTATAAGCGTTTGCATATGCTTTCAGTATGTACGAGTTGGGGCGTTGGTAGTATTCTTATTTCTTCATTTCTTTATTCAATATTTGTGGACCATTATTTTGTTTTTCATGAAGTGTTGCTAATGTTTTTTTTATTTTTAACAGCACCGGTAGCTTCTATGTTGCTCTCACATACAGCAGCTTATCGACATCATTCAGAAGAACAGTCAGAAAAACCGCTGGCTCTTTTATTACACCAGACGGAGGAAAAGTTATCCACGTCAGAAGGAACATCAAGAGATGAGAGCCAGCGCGGTTCTTGAAATGTAAGAACCTTCTTTATTCTGTGCTTTTTTCTTCTACACAGAGGATGGGCTTTTCTTCTTTTGGATCATTAATAAGATCGTAAAATATGGCTTCATTTTTAGTTATCCACCAAATGTATTGACCACCCACATATTTTCCTCCAGAAGCGGCAATTACATTAGAACCAACGATGCGCTTACCGTTCCATTTTAAATCAACAAGCGCAATATTGCCAGCATTATGATAAGTTGCCTCAACATGCTCTTTGCTTGTTCCCATGTCGCATTGATAGGAGACGGTCTCTGTTGTTGGTTCTGGATCATTTGGTACTTCAATGACTAAAGAACTTGCTAATGCATTAATTGAACCGAGGAGGAACACACTTAAAGTAATGAAAAATTGTTTAGTAAAAGAAATTTTTTTCATAATATTTCCCGTGTTATTTAAAATAATAATGTTGACTCATCTTTACATAGGATAGGTTTTTTTTCTTCTGGATCCTGAGCAAGGTCATAAAGCGTGACTTCTTTGTTCTTCTCCCACCAGATGTACTGAGCTCCTGCAAATTTTGCTCCTGTTGCCGCGATGACATTAGCAGCAATGACACGATCACCGTTCCATTTGAAATCAACCAACGAAATATTGTCAGCATTAAGATAAACTGCCTCTACGCGCTCTTTACCTGTTTCAGTATCACACTGATAGGTAATGGTCTCTGTTTTGGGCTCTGGATTGTCTGGTACTTCAATGATTAAAGAACCAGCTAAGCTATTGTTTGAGCTGAAGAGTGATAAACTTAAAGCGGTGAAAAATCCTAAAATGTGCAAAGTTTTTTTCATGATGCTTCCCTATATTTCTAATATTGTGCACAAAGAATAATTTGACTGATACGATGGTGTCTACGGCAGGATTCGAACCTGCGACCCCAGGATTCATACCACTTCGATTTTCACCGCCAGCCTTATCGGCTGTTTGTGGTCTGGACTGTCTCTTCACCTTGAAGCTTTTGCTCTTTAGGTGCTGCCCGTTCAGTCTCTACACCTTTCTCTCATTTGAAAAGAGACTTGGCTCGGGATTGGCATATAGTCGCCCATGAAGCTTTCCCCGAATTTGAGCAGATTCACTTTGAGGATTTCTCCTCAAAGTGCCCAATTTCTTTAGGAATCCTGTGCTCTATCCTACTGAGCTACGCAGACATCATCATATTTAATCTTTAATAGAAGTATAAAAACGAATCAATTATATTCAATATGAATTAACGAATTTCTGTTAATTTTTGTTCCAAAAAGGATAAAACTGCATCTGGTGAAACATTTTTTGCAATAAATGATTGGCCAAGTCCGCGTGTTAAGATGAAAGTCAAATTGTTTTGCGAAACTTTTTTATCTTGGGCAATGAGAGTCATTAAAGTTTCAGCATCTGGTAGACACCCTGGGATATCCTTTAATTGTGTAGGCAATCCTATAAATTTGAAGTGCGCTTCAATGCGTTGTGTAAGCGTGGGGCTTATTAAATTTAATTGAGCAGAGAATTGATGAGCTAGAATCATCCCAATTGCTACGCTTTCGCCATGGATTAAACGGTTGGAGTCATAAGCGGTTGCTGTTTCAAGCATGTGTCCAAATGTATGGCCAAGATTTAAGAGTGCGCGCTCTCCCGTTTCGTACTCATCGCGTGCTACAATGTCAGCTTTAAATTGGCATGAGCGAACAATGGCCTCTGTTCGTATAGGGCCATTAGAGAAAATTTTCTGCCCATTTTTTTCAAGCCACTCAAAAAAGTCAGGTTGGTTAATGAGACCGTATTTTACTATTTCTGCGTAGCCAGCGCGAAATTCGCGCGGCGGCAGGGTATCAAGAAGACACGTGTCAGCAATAACGCATTGTGGTTGATAAAAAGCACCAATAAGATTTTTGCCATATTGGCTATTGATTCCAGTTTTTCCACCAACAGAGGAATCAATTTGTGCAAGAAGCGTTGTGGGCATTTGAATGAAGTTCATACCACGGCGGATTATACTTGCCGCAAATCCTGCTAGATCGCCAATGACACCACCGCCAAAAGCAATAACACAGTCGCCTCTTTCTAAACGCGCAGCAAGAATTTGATCGATGACAACTTGCAGGGTTGAAAATGATTTTGATTGTTCTCCCGCTTCTACAATAATAGGGACAGTATGAATTTTATTTTTTGTTAATTCTGCTTGCAATATCTCCAAATGAAGGGAAGCAACATTTGTATCTGTAACAAGTGCCAAGCGCGTTTGATGAGGATCTTTTTTATTAAGAGCATGTTTAATTTGTGAAGTAGCTTGTGTAATCAGACCCGGACCAATGATGATATCGTAACAGTGTTTGTCCAGTTTAACAGTAACGGTTTTGGTTTGCATGCTGGTTATCCCTATTGTTAATTTCTGTGTATAGGTAGTGCTGTACGGATCGTATAACATTTCGTGCTACGGTATGACGGCTTTCTTTATGACTGTTAATTGTTAAGTTTGCCTTTGCATAGATAGGATAACGCTGTTCCATGAGTTTTTGCATGGTTTCTTTAGGATTGGCTGTTTGAAGCAAGGGACGTGTCGGGTGCTTTGAGACACGTTGCATGAGGATATCAAGATCGACTTTTAGCCATATGGATATACCATTTTTGTGAATGGCTTTTCGGATATTTTCATTTATATAGGCACCACCACCTGTTGCTAAAACAAGGGGATTTTTTTTCATGAGGTTTAGAATAACACGCTGTTCAAGAGCACGAAATTCGGATTCACCATAAATTTCAAAGAGTTCCGTAATTGTCATTTGTGCAGCTTTTTCAATTTCTTGGTCAGAATCATAAAAAGGTAAACGGAGCATGGTGGCGACGCGTCTTCCGATCACTGATTTGCCTGCCCCCATAAGACCAACAAGGACAAGTGCTCTTTTATCAAGGGACGATAAGAGCTGATTCTTTATTTGTGTTATGGGGACGCGTTTTGGTCGATTGCTTTTCATAACTTTATTTCGGCATTTATCCATCTTAAAGTCAATTCCTGTTAATCTTTGTGAGGCATAATACGAGATAGAATATTTTTGGGTAGGTTATTGTCTTATGCCAACATTGACTAGATTTTTGATGATTCTTTTCATTTTGCTTTCTGTTCTTTTCATTATAATGGGTGCTCTTGTGGTTTGGGTTGAACCAGTAACTGTGGATATGTACATTGATGTTCCCTTGGATTCATGGAATTTTTCTACGGAAGCGAATCAATGAAATGAAAAGTGGTGCTGTGATAGATCATTTTCTTGAGATGATGAGTGCGGAGAGAGGGGCTTCGTCTCATACGCTTGCGGCTTATCAGCATGATTTGCAGTGGGCACAAGACGAATTGTCTTCACACTCTGTTTCGCTTTTTTCAGCACAAAAAGAAGATTTAATTACCCTTTTGTCGCTTATGCATACTTTTGGTTTTGCGGCATCGTCGCAAGCGCGCCGTTTATCAACTTTGCGTCAGTTTTATCAATTCCTTTATGCTGAAGGGTTGAGAGCAGATGATCCCTCTCATGATATTGATGCACCTCGTCAGAGGCGTCCTTTGCCCAGAATCATGAGTGAAGATGCAGTGATAAAATTGCTTGATTTTGCGGAGTTAGAAGTCAATCAAGCAGACTATGGGTCCAAAGGTTATTTCCGTGCACTGCGTCTTCAGCTATTGATTGAAATGCTTTATGCAACAGGGTTACGTATTAGTGAGTTGGTGAGTCTGCCGGTTCAGTCTGTTCGAAGGAAGGAATACAGCGTTTTGGTTCGTGGTAAGGGCAAAAAAGAACGAATGGTGCTGTTATCAAAAAAAGCATGCCAAGTTCTTTCACAGTGGTTAAACTTGCGTGATCAGGGAAAGGATGCTACGAGTTCTTATCTTTTTCCTGCGCATTCCGAGACAGGATATATTGCTCGTCAAGTCGTTGCACGAGAGTTGAAAAATCTCGCTAGAAGAGCAGGGATAGGAAGTGATAGCTTTTCTCCCCATGTGTTGCGTCATGCTTTTGCTAGTCATCTTTTGCAAAATGGTGCTGATTTGCGTGCCGTTCAACATTTGTTAGGTCATTCTGATATTGCTACCACTCAGATTTATACCCATGTGTTGGAAGAGGGACTTTATCGTTTAGTCAATGAGCATCATCCACTTGCCGATGAGCAAAAGGCTCGTTAAAGAAAAGGTGATGTTTTTGAAAAAGACTTTATAAAGCAAATTATAAGTGTATAAGTGACACTGAATGAGTTGATACAAATGTATAATTATCTTGATTTTGAAAAACCAGTTGCTGATCTTGATGGGAAAATTCTTGAATTAAAAAAAATTTCTCAGGAAAAAGGCAGTCTTGATATGAGTGACGAGATTGCTCGTCTTGAAACGCGTTCCCAAACAGCGTTGCGCGATATTTATAAAAAATTATCGCCGTGGCAAAAAACACAAGTCGCTCGTCATCCGGATCGTCCCCATTTTATGGACTATTCTAAACGCCTATTGAGTGACGTTACGCCTTTGGCCGGAGATCGCAAGTTTGCTGAAGATGAGGCTATTCAAGCGGGGTTTGCACGCTTTAAAGGTGAGGCCGTTGCTTATATCGGTCAAGAGAAAGGTCACGATACGCAAACACGTTTGCGCTATAATTTTGGTTCTGCACGTCCAGAAGGCTATCGTAAAGCTGTACGTATTATGGAAATGGCTGACCGCTTTGGTTTGCCACTCCTCACTTTTATTGATACAGCAGGTGCTTATCCTGGGGTAAGCGCTGAAGAACGTGGGCAAGCGGAAGCAATTGCTCAATCAACAGCTACAACTTTGCGTTTGAAAGTTCCTGTAGTTTCCGTTGTTATTGGAGAAGGCGGTTCTGGAGGGGCGATAGCAATCGCGGCTGCCAACAAAGTTTATATGTTGGAGCACGCAATTTACTCTGTTATTTCACCAGAAGGAGCAGCTTCTATCTTATGGCGTGATCCAGCTCGTGCAAAAGATGCTGCAATGAATATGCGTATTACCGCTCAAGATTTGTATCGCTTAAAGATTATTGATGGCATTATTTCGGAACCTTTAGGGGGAGCGCATCGTGGCAAAGAGATTGTCATTGATGCAACGGGTGATGTTATTTCAGAGGCTTTAAAAGCTATGGCTGGAAAAGATGGTCAAGTGCTTAAACAAGAGCGAAGGGAAAAATACCTTCAAATTGGTCGATCTCTAACATAGGTTATTTTTTGTGAGGGGTGTTGGATTGGAGTTTTATTCGATGACATTTAGCAGATTCCTCGCTGTGTGTGTGTTGTTTGTAATGGGACTATTGACAGCATGTGAAGGAAGATTACCAGCCTCTATTCGCGCTAAAGTTGAGCAGCCGTTGCCGCAAGAAATCAAAAATAGAATGGTTCTGTATGATATAGATCCCTATGCACCGATTATGATGCGGTTTTTTAAGGAAGAAAATCTTGCTGAAGTTTGGAAGCAATCTCGTTCAGGACCTTTTATCTTGGTTGCTCGCTATGGCATTTGCAAATGGTCTGGTAAGCTTGGACCTAAATATAAAGAAGGGGATCTTCAGACACCAGAGGGTTTTTATACTATTAGCGCAAACCAAATGAATCCTTATTCAAAATATTATCTCTCTTTTAATATAGGATTTCCTAACCTTTATGATCAGGAAAATGGTCGCACAGGAAGCAATCTTATGGTGCATGGTTCTTGCTTTTCCGCAGGTTGTTATTCTATGAGTGATAAGAACATGGCTCAGATTTATGCGTTTGCACGGGATGCTTTTAAAGGAGGACAAAGAGAGTTTCAGTTGCAGGCTTTTCCTTTCCGCATGACCGAGGTTAATATGTCACGTCATAGCAAGAATCCTCATTATCAATTCTGGGTTATGCTTAAGAAAGGTTATGATTTTTTTGAAAAAAATCGTCAACCTCCAACTGTTGAGGTTTATGGAAAACGTTACGTTTTTAATCGCGATATTGATAAAAATTCAGTTTCTCTAATGCAGTGAGTGGTATTGTATCCTACTGCACCGTAAACACTATCACTTAATAATGGTGATACAGGATATGCAAAAACTTTGCACATAAGATGTTTAAGTGAGTGGTCAATATTTTAAAGTGCAGAGTTTTTTCATAGAGCTTTATGTAAGTAAATCATATGAAGTGGGAAGCCAAGAGGAATTTTCTCAAAGAAGTTGGATTGTTTGCACATCGTTACTGGTATCAATCTTCGTTTTTAGTGAAGAGTAAGTTAATATAAAATGTACCTCTCTTTTTATTTCTTTCAAAGAGTTTTATTCTTTTATGCTGTGAAATATTGTCTTGTCGTGCTGTTATATAAGATACATTCACATATTTTAAAATGCGATATTGCCTCTGTCTAATTTTGGTTTTTTTCTTAACAGGGATTTTGATTTCAATTAGCTTGAATAAATATAGAGTTGAGCAGAATATTTTAGAACCAAGAATTTGGCCAAT
Source organism: Bartonella sp. OC16QHHD (assembly GCF_042194035.1). Classification (NCBI taxonomy): domain Bacteria; kingdom Pseudomonadati; phylum Pseudomonadota; class Alphaproteobacteria; order Hyphomicrobiales; family Bartonellaceae; genus Bartonella; species Bartonella sp. OC16QHHD. The sequence continues at coordinate 225,361 of NZ_JBHIMJ010000014.1, forward strand.
CGGTCTGTGAAATGAATCACATGAAATGGTTTGCAGATGAAGCGCATTTAGAAAGAAAACAATCTATTTGCAGATTGATGGGTATTAAATTTTGTATCATAACAATTTGATTTATAATGATAATTTAGTTTTTAAGTCAAATTAGAACCCTGAATACCGTAAGCTTCTCTCATTTCAAAGCCGTTCCATGTTGAATAAATTAAAACCATTTGCTTGCACGTTACAAGCGGGGATAGCCGCGTGGGTGAAACTGTGCAAGAAAGACTAAAATGCTTTTTACAAACCGTCTCAAGTACCAAGAGCTGTTTCAACATTGGGAATTAGCAAAGTGTGTAATGGTGCCGGTTTGCTCCTTTAAAAGCATAAAGATGGTGGTGCTAATGAATTTAATGTTATATCATTGAAGGGGAGAAAAAATTAAAATTTTATTCCTGGAATGACCAGGGGATTTTCTAAGAGAGCTGTTTTGTCTGCAGTATCTATTGCTGGTTTATTAAAAAAAGCATTGAGGAGCTTTTGTATTGCGTCTTTTTCAACACCATCGGCAATGATGACGAAACGTGTTTGTTTTATTCCTTTTGGCCATGCTGGCAATCTTATGGGAGGATGAAAAAATGTTTGTACGCCATGTAATACAAGTGGGCGATAAGGGTCATCACGTAATGCGATAATTGCTTTAATACGTAATAATTTTGTACCATAACGCTCTTGTAGGAGATCTAAAAAAGCCTCAATTGTGGCGTAATCAACAGGACCCTCACAGTTTAGTGAAAAGGTACGAATGGTTTTATGGGGGCTATGATCATGTGGGGTAGTCGTAAGATTTTGTTTAAGTTTTGTATTTTCTACTTTTTCATCCCATAATGTGTTATTTATTAATAGATTTGAACAGAAATCTTTAGAATGGGCGTCAATGATTTGTGCTGTAGGATTCATTGTTTTAAGTGTGCTAAGGAGTGCATCTGAAAGCGTTTGTGGGTCTCTAAGATCTGTTTTGGTGAGAATGATTTTATCAGCAAATATTAATTGTTTATATATTTCAGGATAGCGCTCACATATGGAAAGTGGGCTTAATGTATCAAATGTTGCAAGAACAGCATTTATGGACAATGTTTGAATAAACAATGGGTGGCTTAAAAGTATTTGTAAAATAGGGGCGGGATCAGCCATCCCTGTGGTTTCAATGATAATATGATGGAGTTGTTTGATCTGTCCTGTCTGAACGCGATTTATTAAATCAATTAATGTGTCGATGAGATCACTGCGTAAATTGCAGCATAAGCAACCATTGGCAAGCTCAATAATTCCTTCTGTTGTTTTTTCAACCAGAAGGTGGTCAATACTGATTTCGCCGAATTCATTGATGATAACAGCACATTCTGTTAGAAGAGGGTCTTGTAGCATACGGTTGAGCAAAGTTGTTTTGCCAGAGCCTAAAAAACCCGTAATAAGCGTGAGAGGGATGCGCTTTATTTTCATGTTAATCATCAATCATAGTTTTGTTTTTAAAAAATATATCTCAGTATGTCTAACCAATTTATAATGATGTCCGTGAGGGATGTAATGGTTAATCCCTCATGAGATCCATTGTACCTCTATCTTTACGCTTATAAAGGTAGGTGCACGTGGGTATATTATACACTTTTTAGCGTCAATGTTATGATAATTCTTGGTTCTTGAAAGGACTTATAGGAAGGATTTTTATTCCTTGTTTTAATTATTTTATCTACATGTTCATCCACCTTGTGGCGCGCAAGAGACTGGTTTTATTGATTCAACAAATACAGATTTGAAATGAGAGAATCTTACAATACTTGTGGTTTTGACATAAGGTACAAAATAATTAATTATCATTATAAATCAAAGTATTATAATTAATTGTAGATTATGATTTATGGCTTTTTATAGAATGGTTTGCGTGCCTTTTATACGGAATATAGGGTTTTCTTAGTGGTTTTACTGTCATTTTAGGTGTTTGTGGCGTACGAATGAGGTGTACTGATAAAGGATGAGAAAAAGAAGGTGGAGCAGTGATAAAAGGTGAGGTGAGAATAATATTTCCTTGATCATCATATGATTTTGCATGCATTTTTATGGCTTCAGGTGTGCATGTTTGTTGTCTCATATTGTTGGCTTTTGTTATGTTGCTCCCATAAGGTTTTAATGTTGCTAGTGTTAATTGGGGGTTTCCTTGGTGCAAAAATCCTATTTCAAGAAGTTGTGCAGCTTTTTCTTCTCTTTCACTTATGTTGTTAGCACCTAGAATGACAGCAATAATTGTACGTTTATTGCGGGTGGCTGAGGCAACAAGATTAAAACCAGAGGCACAAATAAAGCCTGTTTTCATACCGTCTATCCCATAAAAACGGCCAATGAGGTTGTTTGAGTTATGTTGGATTTTTCGATTATTACCAAAATCAATGGCTGGAATAGAAAAATAATGAGCATATTGTGGAAATTCTCTACGTATTTGAACGGCTAAAAGAGCAATATCGCGTGCCGTGGAATAGTTTTGAGGATCTGGTAAACCACTTGCGTTCGCAAAATGGGTGCCAAACATGCCTAAACGTTTAGCTTCGCTATTCATTTTATGTACAAAATCTTTCTGTGAACCCGCAACAGCTTCACTCATGGCAATGGCTAAATCATTGGTAGATTTAACCATGGTGATACTTAAGGCTGTATCAAGTGTGAGTACAGAACCAGCTTTATAGCCTGAACGATATGAGGGAGCTTTTGCGGCGTATTCGCTGATGGTGATATGTTTGTTTGGTGAAACTTCTCCTCGGCTCATGGCACGAAAAATAACATAAGCGGTCATTAATTTTGTCAAGGAAGCAGGATACCAACGCTCAAAAGCTTGATTATGTTTTAAGATACGCCTCGTTGTAACATCAACAGAAATAAAAGGCTGCGCTAAAGCAACAGCGCTGGATAAACTCAAAATCACAGAAAAAAATAAATTATAGAAGAGACGTTGCATTAATTTAAATCTAGTTCCCTCTTATTCGTTATTTAGAATTGTTTTAATGTAGCACACAAAGCTTTTAAGTCTAGGATAGGGAGGAAAGATGGTTAATTGCTGTATCCGTTGTGTCTGTGGGATAAAAACCAACACTCATTTTTATTTTCCCCTTGAATTTGGTTTGATGACTTAAGTATCTCAAGAAATACTTTTTAAATAATGAAGATTGTACAAGATTTCATGTTCTTGGAGGGATTGAATTTCTCAGAAAGGAATGAATCTGCATAATCATGCATTTTTCTTGCTCTCCTGTTAGGATAGCCCTTGGCACTTGAGACGGTTCGTAAAAAGCATTTTAATCTTTTCTTGTATCGTTTTATTCACACAGATATCCCCGCTTGTAATGTGTAAGAAAATGATTCTAATTGATTCAACCTAGAATAGATTTGAAATGAGAGAATCTTACGGTATTCAGGGTTCTCATTCAAGTTGAATAACGCTAAAACATCCTTATAAGTCAATGAGATGTATGTTATTTAAATGATTTTAAAGAGAGGAAGAATTCTTTTTCAAAAAAATTTACACATTGATTATTTCTTATCATGTACATGTGTTTTATAATTTTGAATTAGAAAGTTTGAAGTATCTTTCTTATATTTTTGTTCCCTATACTCCGCTCAATATACAAAGTTATGCATTATTCTTATCAATTAGTGCATTGTTTCATGATGATTTAGTTTTTGAAGTTTCTGAACAGCGTATGGTGGCATAGGAGGAGGGGTAGGATCTTGAGCTGCTAAGAGAAGCAGTTCATCACACGCTTTTTCAGTTTTTTGGACAAGTTGATCTAGAAAATCACGTTTGCTTAAACCCGCTTCTATCGGGGGAAGAATACGGACACGAATTGTTCCGGGATAGCGGCGAAAATTATTGCGTGGCCAATATAAACCCGCATTGTGTGCAATAGGGACAACTTGAAGTCCTAATTCATTATAGAGCGCGACAATTCCTGACTTATAATCTGGTTCTTGACCGGGTTGTCGGCGTGTTCCTTCGGGAAAAATCAAGATTTGGCGCCCTTGTTTTACTTTCTCTTTTGCTTTTTGTATAATCATTTTTAAAGCTTTGATGGGTGTTGTGCGGTTAATGGGGATAATTTGCGTTTTTGCCATATACCAGCCAAACAATGGAATCCACATCAATTCACGTTTTAAAATGAGAGTGGGATCATCAAAATAAGGAACAAGACTGAAAGTTTCCCAAGCTGATTGATGCTTTGGAGCAATGATATAGGGGCCTTTGGGAAGATTTTCTAAACCTTCAATCTCATAACTTGTGCCTGCGATGTATTTTTGCAAAAAGAGTGTAACGCGTGCCCATGTTTTAGGGACAATCCATGCCTTTTTGCGGGGCATTAAAAAATAAACGGGAGCGTAAAGAATCATTTGTATGAAAGTTGTTGTATAAAAAGCGAACGTAAAAAGAATAGAACGAAGGATAAGCACTACATTTTCCATTTTATATCTATAAGAAGACTTCATATATAATATAATTCACATGAGAAAACATCTTCTTTATGTTTTCTCAAGCATCTATTTTTTCGGTAACTCATTTTCCGATATTTAAAAACAGAAGGAAAGAGGTTAATGGAATTACAAAAAGATAAACTTTTTATTCCACGGATTTTATCTATTGCGGGAACAGATCCTTCTGGTGGCGCTGGAATGCAGGCGGATTTGAAGGTTTTTTCAGCTATGAAAACTTATGGTATGAGTGTGGTTACAGCTGTTGTTGCACAAAATACTCAGGGTGTGCGTTCTTTTCAGGCATTAGATGCTTCTTTTGTTGCAGATCAAATTGATTCTGTTTTTGAGGATATCCATGTTGATGCCGTTAAAATTGGTATGGTTGCAAATGCTCAGATTGCACAGGTTATTGCAGAACGTCTTGCTTATCATAAAGTGCGTTTCATTGTTTTTGATCCGGTTATGGTTGCAAAAAGTGGTGATGTTCTTTTAAAGTCTGATGCAATTGAAATTATGCGTGATGTTCTTGTGCCGATGTCAACTTTGATCACGCCAAATTTGCCTGAAGCTGCACTGTTATTGGGGTGTGAAGTGCAATGGTCTTTAGAGACTATGTATCAATATGCTCCACGACTCTTGGCGCTAGGGTGTCATGCAGTTTTGTTAAAAGGGGGACATTTGAATACGCTTACCAAAAATAGCACAGAAAATTACGATTGTTCTAGTCCAGATCTTTATTGTGATTGTGAAAACCTTTTTATACTTGAAGCTTCTCGTCTTTCAACCACTCATGATCATGGGACAGGGTGTACCATTTCTGCTGCCATTGCAGCTCTGTTACCTACTCAACCTTTGGATTGCGCTGTTAAACAAGCAAAAGATTATTTGCATGGCGCTTTAACTGCTTCAGATGCTTTAAAAGTAGGGAAAGGGCGAGGGCCGCTTCATCATTTTTATGCATTATGGAAAGATTAATACAACGATTGATTGTGAAAAATCTTCACTCTATGAATTTGTTTCGTCATTATATGATGTTTTGGACTTATGACTGATAAGTGTTAGCGCATTGTAGCTTAACAGTTATTTTGTATTAAGAAGGATAAGAAAAAATGTTATAATTTGCTTCTTTTATATATTTTTTACGATTAATCTATCCTGTTTCAGAGGCAATTTTGAGTATAAAAAAGAGAGCAAGGAATTGTAAAATCAGGATTTGATAGCAAAAAGAGTAGAGGGAAAGACCTTTTACAAGGCGATATTAAAGCTGGCGGATCCCGCTATATTCGCTGTTTCTTATATTGGTGGCAAAACAGGGTGAGCCAAAATCGTCATCAAAATTATTATATATCTAACATTTACATAGTTTTTGTCGGCATGGATAGGGTTTTCTAAATAGAAATTGATACTTCCTGATGGAATTATTAATGATCTTTCAGGTGATGTGGTAAATTTTTTTCGGATATTACAACGTCATTATCCTTTTTTATGGAACTGCTTTATAGAATTATTGGCGTTTCAGATGAGTAGCCATGAGGAGTTTCAACATTTAATACAGCAAGATCTAGAAACTTTTACGAATTTAGAGCGGATTTTAAGGTTTTTATATTTATAGTGATTCAGTTTTAGCGAGAAGGTAGTCGATTGCACAATCGGAGTTTCAATAGACTTGTAGCGTATGGTTTAATCTTTTCAAAATTGAATTTTTATTCTGTTGTTTAGCTGATGTTACCATTAAACATTTAAAATGGTCTGATTTTATTGTGCACTATGACGGTTTCAATACTTTATGTTACCTTATCTTGATTTGAAGTTATGTTCCTCATGTAAAATAGAATGCACTTAATATTGTTAATTCACATGTCTATTTTAAAGAGATTTCTCTCAAAGTATGTCACATCCATTTTATAATAACGTTCGTGAATGGTCTAAAGCCTCTATGAAGTGTATAAAGCTATTATGCTTCCCATTTTTACGTTTTCAAGGTGAAAGGGGTACCTCCCTATACTATTTTAGCTCCCAATGTTGCGATAATCTTTGGTATTTCAGAGCGTTCAGAAGAAGAGTTTTTATTCCTTTCTTCAAGTGAATTTTATTGATGCCTCAATTTTTCCTGTTATGCGTGAGCAGATGATTGTGAGTGATTTTAATGTATAGAGATTTGAAATGAGATAATCCTATGATATTTGAGACGCTTGCTCAATATGAATAATGATAAATTATCTTTATAAATCAAGTTATTAATTTATTTTTGTGTTGAAGATTATTCTGGATAAGAATTTGTTCAAGAAAGAGGATTATCAAATGATGTGCCAGAAATCCCAAAAACTTAATTTACTCTAAATAATAGGTGAAAACAGTTTATTTCGTTTGAAAATAATTACAATTAGCGTGAGGGATTTTTCATCATCAACTGTGACATAGAAAAAGAAACAATACACATAAAGGACCTTTAAATGATCTTTGAAAGATTTTTTAAGCTCCTTTGGTTATTTTATAAAGCGAAAATTTTTTCTATTAATTAACTAACAGACTAACCATCTAACAAATTATGATGCAACTGTCGTTTTAAATGTTTGCTTTCGAGCTCTTCATAAATATCAGTAACAGACAGTAGATTATCGATCATATAAAAAATTACATTTGTTCAACTTAGATTTGTGATAGATATCTTTTTTAAGACAAAGTAAAAAATAAGAAAATTTGAGTGAGTCATTTGAAACAATTATGTTTGTAAAACTGATTTTAGCTTTTCACTATCAGTATTAAAGGGGATTGGCCAAGCTTCCTTGGTTATATCGATTGCTTGATCATATTTGAGTTCTGCTGAAAATAATAAATTCTTTTAATTGATGAGCAAAAAAGAATTCAGAAGTTTGTAAAGCCCAATTTTTTATAAATGCTAATTCCCTCGTGAGAGGCTTGCATACCAATAACATGACATCTCTTTCTTTTTAAATGCTCAATAGCAATTTTTGTCATGAATGTCCCAATACCTTTTTTCTGAAAATCTGGCTTGGTGACAATATCATACAATCCACCAATCCCATCCGCTTTAATACAAAAACATATTGCTATAGGATTGTTATTTATATAACCAACGAACATCTCTACATCAGAGTCTTTTTTATAACAACGGCCTATTGTTTCATAAAATATAACTGCTTCTTCATTAAAAGGCTCGAAGACTGATGCCATGACATTTCCATAATCTCTAAAATCTTGAAGTGATTCAACTTCCTTGATTTTGAAGCTATCTGGCATAGAAGTAACATGTGAGTCTATATCTTGCGCTAAAGCTGCCATTCCTACCTCTATTTCAACATGCTCTAAGCCAATAGATAAGAGAACTTCATCAACTTTATAATGAGATGAATGAGGTCCAACCCACTAAACTAAAGGTAGTTTCTGCGCATTAAAGGAAGCGATTATAGATTTTTCCTGCTCTACAGGTATAGTTTCTTGTAAATTTTTAGAAGAGATAATATTGAATGTATCTGAAGCGAATGTTGAATTAATAGAAGACACGCCATTTGAAAAATCAACAACCTTCATTTTAGGGCACAATTTTGGTAAAAAACGTACTTTTGAACAAAAATTATTCTCTAATGATAAGTCAATTTTTGATTTGTTTAACATTTGTTTTTCTTGTCATTGCTCATCATTTCTAATTAATCTTTTATACGGGGGCTGTAAAAATCCGTCTAAGTTAAAAATTATTATCTTAGATCTAAGCCCCCAATCCAATAGATGCTTCATAAGAAATTACGAATCTTAGAAAAACTTTGAAAAAAAAATAAATTGATACAAGATCGAGTGGAAAAATATACAAAACCTGCTGGCAAGCTACATGAAGCTACAACAACCGATGACAAGCTATAACTCCACACAAGAACGAATAAATACAAAATTCAATGGAGCGGGCGATGGGATTCGAACCCACGACCCCAACCTTGGCAAGGTTGTGCTCTACCCCTGAGCTACACCCGCTTACCGATTCGATATATGTCTTGTCTGTATGGCGTAGGCTTCTACGAATTGCAACAAAAAAATATCATTTTAGTTTGATTTATTTTGTCCATGTTTAAATAAAATGAAATAAAGATTGATTTTAGAAAATTCTTCAGTAATAGATTATTCTTTTTTTAATTTTTGCATGGAGAGGGGTGGAATATAATGTTGAAGAGAATAAATATATTAGGGATTATCATTGCAACTGTTTTTATGATGAACAGTGTTGCAAAGGCAGATGACCAAGTTAAACGCGTTAAAGTTGCAATAACGCAAATTATGGTCCATCCTGCTGCGGATGCCGTTCGTAAAGGTGTGGAAGATGTTCTTGCAGAAAATGGTTATAAGCAAGGTGAAAATTTTCAACTTACCTTTTTATCAGCGCAGGGTAATATTTCAACAGCAACGCAAATTGCACGTAAATTTGTTGGTGATAAACCCGATGTTATTGTAGCAATTACCACGCCTTCAGCACAAACGATGCTTGCGGCAACAAAAACAATTCCTATCGTTTTTGCGGCGATTTCTGATCCTATCGGAGCTAAAATCGTTTCTTCGCTTACCAAACCTGGCGGTAATATGACGGGGAGTTCTGATCGTATAGATGTTGCAGAAAGTGTTAAACTTTTACAAGAAGTAAAACCAGATTTGAAAAAAATTGGTTATCTCTATAATGCTTCTGAAGCAAATTCTGTTTCAACACTTAAGGTGTTAAAAGATGCGGCAAAAAAAGTTGGAATTGAAATCATTCCTTCATCAGCACCAAAACCTTCAGATGTTCAGGCGGCAACACGGGCTTTAATAGGTAAGGTAGATATCATTTTTATTCCCGCTGATAATACGGTTCTTTCTGTTTTAGAGGGGGCAGTAAAGGTCTCACAGGAAGCAAATGTTCCTGTATTTACTGTTGATGCTAATTCTATTGGACGCGGTCCCTTTATGACGCAAGGTGTGAATTTCTATGATGTAGGGGTTGATGCTGGGAAGCTGGTTGTGCGTATTCTAAAGGGTGAAAAGCCTGGTGATATTGATGTTGTGCAGGCGGCTAATAATGACATTCGAATTGATATGAAAGCAGCAAAAAAAGCGGGGATTGTTATTCCGCAGGCAGTTATTGATCGTGCAACAAAAGTGATTCAATGACTTTCATTGATAGGATGTTGATACAATAAAATACGTTAAGTTTTCATGGGGATTGTCTTTACATGAATATATTTGCGTTTTCTGGCGCTGTAGAATTAGGTCTTATTTATGCGTTTGTGGCTATAGGGGTTTATCTCTCTTTTCGCGTTTTGGACTTTCCTGATTTAACAGTTGATGGCTCATTTCTTCTTGGGTCTTGTGTCTGTGGCGTCTTGATTCTTTTAGGTTTTAATGCATGGACAGCTATGGCATGTGCTTTTTGTGCAGGCATGGTAGCTGGTTTATTAACCGCTCTGTTGAGTTTGCATTTTGGTATTTTGAATCTTTTAGCTTCTATTTTAACAATGTCGGCACTTTATACGGTTAATCTTCGTATTATGGGAATTATGGGAGGGTCTAATGTTAATTTAGCTCTTGCTGATACGGCGTTAACGCCCTTTTATAATCTGTTTGGTTTGTCTGATATTTTTGTGCGTCCTCTTTTCGTTGGTATTGTGTTGCTCGTTATGGCGTTTTTGATTTGGCGCTTTTTGGAAAGTGAAATTGGTCTTGCTATGCGTGCAATGGGCGCTAATCCACGCATGGCGACGGCGCAAGGTGTTCATACATCAGCATTGATATATTTTGGAATGGGGCTTTCCAATGCGTGTGTGGCACTTGGTGGTTCTCTTTATATTCAAACTGCGATTGCAACAGATATTACCGGTGGAATTGGAACAATTGTTTTTGGATTGGCAGCCGTGATTATTGGTGAAACTCTCTTTCGTACGCGCAATATTTTTTGGATTATAATCAGCTGTATTGTAGGGTCTGTACTTTATCGTGTGGCGGTGCAATTTGCATTTGAAGCAAATGGCATTGGTATTGATACGTCGACAGATCTTCAGTTGATTACTTCGTTGTTGGTTGTTTTAACCCTTATTGTGCCACGCTATTGGAGGAGGCATAAACGTGATTGAATTTTTTCATGTTGGGGTCACATTTAAACCGCAAACACCTTTGGAAAAACAGGCTTTAATTGATATTAACCTGAAAATTGATCAGGGTAGTTTTGTTACGGTTATTGGTTCAAATGGTGCTGGTAAATCAACTTTGCTCAGTGTTTTAGCGGGTGCAACGCTTCCCTCAACGGGGAAAGTGGTTATCAATGGACAAAATGTTTCTAGGCAATCAGTCAGTGAACGCGCTGGAAAGATTGCTTGTGTTTTTCAAGATTCTTTAGAGGGAAGTTGTGGTTCTTTAACAATTGAAGAAAATTTGGCTCTTGCTGCTCTTCGAGGAAGTCGTCGTGGTTTGCGTGCGGCTTTAAATCATGAGAAACGGCAATTTTTTCGAGAGAAAATTGCTCAATTAGGCATTGGTCTTGAAGCATATATACATAATCCTATGGATAGTTTGTCAGGTGGGCAACGCCAAGCAGTTTGTCTTGTGATGGCAACATTAGCACATGCGGATGTTTTATTGCTTGACGAACATACCTCAGCGCTTGATCCTGGAATGGCTGATTTTGTGATGCGGTTGACTGAAAAAATCGTTGAAGAGAAAAAATTAACGACTATCATGGTGACTCATTCTATGCGTCAGGCTCTTGATTATGGCGATCGTACCTTGATGTTGCATGGTGGAAAAGTGATTTTGGATGTCTGTCATGAAGAGCGTAAGGGCTTGGATGTAAATGATTTAATTGGCATGTTTCAGAAAGTTCGCGGGGAAGTTCTTGATGATGATGAACTGTTAATGGATTAATAGTGTGGCTCAGAAAAAAGCACATGAAGTTGATCAGTTTCTAATGCGCTTTTCACGTGCTTTTCCTATTGTTCTCATTTATGGGCCAGATCGTGGTCTTATTTGTGAGCGTGCACAATGTTTTGCAAAACTTACACGGGTAGCAATAGAAGATCCATTTTCGACAATTCGTTTGGATGCTGCTGAAATTGATAAAGATCCTGCACGTTTAGAAAATGAAGCGCGTACGTTATCGCTTTTTGGGGGAGATCGTTTGATATGGATCTCTAATGCTGCTAACCAAAAAGGTTTTCTTGCTGCCTTAAAGCTTTTAATTGAGAAACCACCAGAAGCTTGTTTTATTCTCATTGAGGCAGGGGATTTAAAAAAAGGAACAGGGTTGCGCAATGCTGTTGAAACAGCATCAAAAGCGATGGCTTTGCCCTGTTTTGCCGATGATATGCGTTCTCTTGACGGTTTGATTGATGAGGTTTTAGGACAGTTTAAGAAGACTCTTTCTTTAGATGCACGTAGATGGTTGCATGAATGTTTAGGGGCGGATCGCCTTGTATCACGAGGTGAATTAGAAAAGCTTTGTCTTTACGCTGCAAATGTTCGTATTACTCTTGAAGATGTGAAAGCTGTTGTAAGCGATGTCAGTGCTCTTTCTCAAGATGAAGTCATTGATGCTCTTTTATTGGGCGATATATCAGGCTTTGAAGCGCATTTTAACCGACATGCAGCAGTGCAGGGGGCACTTTTTTTAATTTTGAGTACAGCTCAAAGGCATTTTCAGCAATTACAGCTATTGCGTTATCAGGTAGAGGTTGAAGGAAATTCACCTTTTACGGTGGTTTCTCAGGCACGTCCTCCCATTTTTTTTCAACGGAAAAAGATCGTTGAACAAGCTTTAAAATATTGGAAGTTAGAACAAATTTCTTATGCAATGGAAAGAATTCAGAGTGCTGTTTTAGACAGTCGTAAAAATCCACTTTTGGGCGAAGCTATCATTCGTCAAGTTTTGTTAGGGCTTACAATTATTGCACGACGCCAGATGGCAGCTTAACAGCCTAGAAATATAATGATTTTTTATTTTTGGTATACCACAGAGGTATTTTCAGTAATTAAAACTGTTATGCTATCAAGTAGAGGTTGAGGGAACTTGTATTTTTGAGGATGCATTTTAGGAGCTTGAAAGCTTGATAGAAATTTTTCTTCAAAAGAAATAGTTTATTTTCAAAAGGCCATTTTGAAACAGTTTTATTATTTTGTTGTGTCGTAAAATACTGTTTTTTAGGGTAGTGATACGAGGCCCATATCAAATTTTATGTGTTCGATGTTTTTTTGTGTGGGTATTTGGTGAATATTAGGTTGGTTCATAGAGTCTTAATGGAGTAACACCCCCGTGTAAAAAAGAGTATCTCAAACAACAGAAGACACTTGTATGGTAGATTCATACGCTTTCTTAGAAATATTTTTCAATGCGCGTTATAACTATTTTGCGGCGGTGTTTATGAATGGTGTAGAAGTAAAGTTCCTTGTGAAGAATATAAAACCCATAGAGCAACTCTATCTTTACGCTTAATAAAAGTGCAAGTCGACACTCATTATATACTTTGCTAGCCTCTAATGTTGCTACAGTTTTTAGCATTAGAAAGCGTTTTTCATCATTTTTGCTCACATGTCTTCTTGTGATGTGTAGACAAGAGATTTTAATTGATAAGAGGGTTTGTGATGGAAGAATTTTACAGTATTCGAAGTTATGATTCAAATTGAAAAAAGTATTATTTTTATAAATCAATGTATTATAGATTAATTGAATCACATAAAATAGTGAGCCAGAGGAATCTTTTAGACAAGAAAATGAATTGTTTGCAGATTGGTATGAATTAAGAATCTTCGTGGGGTGAGGAGAAAGTCAAAATAGATTATGATGAAAATGACAACACCTATGGGGAAACTTTTATGTTTGATATAGAGATGATTATCTTAGCAATGAATGTGTCTCATAAACAGAGCTAGCCATTGTTTATTATTAATAATTTATTATTTTTCATATTGAATCAATCAGAACAATGTCTTTTGCACGTCATAAGTGGGGGCGTGTGGATAAAAACTGTGCAAGAAAGCACTAAAATGCCTCTTATGAATGCTCTCAAATTCCAAGGTTTTTTGCAACATTGGGGGTAGGAAAATATAATGATAGTGTTTTATTAAGTGTGAAGAGGGTCGTGCTTAATAGATTTATAGTTATAACATTTACGAACACTGTCGTGAGATAGGCTAGAGAGCGAGATGCCTTTTTAAAACAAACGCATGAATTTGTAATCCAAATCTATTCTATTTAGGGCGTTCTGTTTTACGTGAGGGGTGTGATTCCATTAAAGGGATATTCGGTGTTTTTATTATCAAACTTTTTCTTTATTGAGAGGTCGTGTTTTTCTCATATTTATTTGATTTATGGTATCCGGAATCTGGAGAGGAAAATGTTTTTAATGGTATCTTTTGGTATGCGTTGTTTTACGGTGTTTTCAATATTCGCGAAACTTATGTTGTTGTTGTAGGTGGAGGCGTAATACGTTTTTATATAGGTCTGATGTACAAATTAATGAACGTATCGGGATAATTGGAGAAGAGCTAGTGTCTGCTTACGCTTTTGATGTGTTTTTTTGTGAGTAAAATTAGTAAGATAAAGTAAACTGATGGGATTTTATGTAGAGTCGTTGTTATCCTAATTGAGAGTGCATTTTATTTTGTTTCGGTGATGCGCTTTGATCAGTAATTAAGAGGGAGTTTTAGAGCGTGATGTTAGATTTCTCGTCATTTATTTTTTATGTGTTTTCTAGGTAAAGTGATCTGTTGTCAGCTTGCGCAGGTGATAATTGGTAAACTGCGTTATTCTTTATTCCCTAGTTGTCATTTTTTAATGTTTTACGCATAACTCTTGAACAAACAAACAAGAAAATTGTGATTTTACAATTGTCTTTATTGCCATTTGCAAAGAATCTTTGAAGGTGAAAGATGCTCCATATTCAGTTTGAAAAAATAGCACTCATTGGGATCGGTCTGATTGGGTCTTCTTTAGCAAGAGTGATTAAAAAGAAAAATCTTGCGGCTCAGATTTCTATTGCAACACGTCGTCCAGAAACCCTGAAAAGAGCGCGTGAATTGGAGCTTGGGGACTTTTATACGACAGATAATGCAAAAGCTGTTGAAGGAGCAGATTTGGTTATTCTTTCTGTTCCTGTTGGGGCTAGTGCAGAAGTGGCAAAAACCATTCGTGATCATTTAAAACTTGGAGCGATTGTGAGTGATGTTGGTTCTACGAAAGCGTTGGTTATTGCGGAAATGGCACCTTTATTGCCAAAAACGGTTCATTTTATTCCAGGGCATCCAATTGCTGGAACGGAATATTCAGGACCGGATGCTGGTTTTGCTGATTTATTTATGAATCGTTGGTGTATTTTAACGCCTTTTGCGGATAGCGATGCTGCTGCTGTCGCACAATTAACAGCGTTTTGGGAAGCTTGTGGTGCGCGTGTCGAAAAGATGGAACCTAAGCATCATGATCTTGTTTTGGCTATTGTTTCACATTTACCCCATTTGATTGCGTATAATACTGTTGGGACAGCGAGTGATTTAGAAAAAGTAACAAATTCGGAAGTAATTGCTTATTCCGCTTCCGGTTTTCGTGATTTTACGCGTTTAGCATCTTCTGATCCCGTTATGTGGCGAGATATTTGTTTGCATAATAAGGATGCTATTTTAGAAATGTTGAGCCGTTTTAGTGAGGGGCTTGCTTTTTTAGAACGGGCAATTCATTTAGGAGATGGTGAGACACTGTTTAACTTTTTTACACGTACGCGTGCTGTACGTCGCAATATTATTGATGCTGGACAGGAAATTGATGCTCCTGATTTTGGACGTCAGAGTGTTTCTAAAAAAGGGTGAATAAAAGCAAGGGGTTTTTGTTGAATTTCGTTGGTTTTTTCTAGAAATCGATAAGAAGTTTTTTCTTTATTCAGTCATAGATTGCAATAAAAAAGAGTGACGATTGCTCCGATACAGATAACCATGACTTTAAAAGGTTTTATGTGTGCACGATCATCTTGCTTAGCTCTCTATAGGGCATATGATGTACAGAAGAGGTTACTGATCTGTAGAAGTAACAAAAAAATGAGGTCGTTGTAGAACTTCATAGAGTGGGTTATTGTTTTTGTTTTGGTATAAAGTCGGGCTTGACCGTATTGATTATTGACCGTTATATTGCAACATTGCAAAATGTTTATTTGCAGAGCTTTGATGATTTTTATAAAACTTGAAATAGACTGAGGAAGAGTTTTACCAGAAAGTATTGAGTTTTGTTAAAAAATATCTTTTGGTATAGCTATCGTATTTTGGGTGACGCAGTAAGTCATTATTGGCGTGATAATGGGAGTGCTTTTGCAAGCCATGTTGCGCTATCGGGGCTTTTAGCATTTTTCCCTTTTTTTATTTTTGGAACATCGTTTGCTCGTTTTCTAGGTGCTTTTACCTATACACCGCAAAAAATTAAAGCACTGGTGCAGTTATTGCCTGATGTTATCGCAGAGCCTTTATCTCAGGAAATTGTCAATGTTTTAACCATTCATCGAGGAGGTGTGTTGACGCTTTCTGTCATTGGAGCGGCTTATTTTGCTTCTAATGGGATAGAGGCTTTGCGTACGGCTTTAAATAAAGCTTACCGTGTTACTGATCGACGGAGTTTGTTGTTTTGTCGTTTTCAAAGTCTGTTTTTTGTAATCCTTGGAGCTGTTGGTCTTGTTGTGATTAGCTTTTTATTGATTCTGGCGCCTTTGTTGATCAAAATTATGCAAAATCATTCTTTTTTTATGACTGAATATATTGCTGCTATTCGTGTATGGCGTTATACAGTTGCAATCATTATTTTGTTTATCAGTCTTTTGATTGTTCATAAATGGCTTCCAGCAGGGCGGCGGAAATTTATAGATATTTTACCAGGAATAGTGGTGACAATGTTTATATGGTTTATGGCTTCTATCGCTTTTGCGCAATATTTAACGATGTTTGATTATATTTCTACCTATGCAGGGTTGGCATCTATTATGGTTGCTATTATTTTTCTCTACATATTGAGTGCAATTTTTATTTTGGGAGGAGAAATAAACGCGGCGATAATGTTTTATCGCAAGGATTTGCAACATTCAGATGAATGAAAGAGTTTATTATTACTTGAAAGCCAAGGTATGAGTATCCCAATAAAGCCTGCTATCACTTTGTTGATTGATGCAGATGCTTGTCCCGTAAAAGATGAAGTTTATCGTGTGATGAATCGTTATCAGCTTAAGACATTTGTTGTGGCAAATCGTTCTTTGTCCCTTCCAGATGAAGCACTCATTGAAAGAGTGGTCGTTGCTGGTGAATTCAATGGTGCTGATGATTGGATCGTAGAACATGTGCATGAGGCAAGTATCGTTATTACCAGTGATATTCCTTTAGCAGCGCGGGTTGTGCAAGCTGGGGGTTTTTGTCTTTCGCCAACGGGGCGTATTTTTGATGTAAATTCAATTGGTCAGGCTTTGGCGATGCGCAATTTGATGGAAGATTTGCGTGGACAGGGTAGTATAATAGGTGGTCCCCGTCCTTTTTCTCGTAAAGACCGTTCTGCTTTTTTGTCAGCACTGGATCTTGTTATACAACGTTTAAAAAGACGCGGTTATTAAAGTTATAGGGCTTCTTTAATGACTGCTTTTATAAGTGCTTTGGCATCGTCATTGGCCCATGGAGCTACACCATTGAAAGAAGCAATGAGATATCCTTCTTTATCAATGAGCAATGTAATGGGGAGTCCTAAAGCGAGACCCTGTTTTCTAACATTGTTGAAAATATCCATTGTTTCATCGCGATAATAAAGCAAATTATCTGAATGAATATTCTGTAAAAATTGCTGAATTTTTTCAGGAGAAGCAGTTTTATCGATATTAATAGCTATGACATCAAAGTTTTCTCCACCTAATTCACGTTTTAATTGCGCAAGTTCAGGCATTTCTGTGCGGCAAGGTGCACACCAAATAGCCCATAGATTGACCAGCATTGGTTTTCCGGTAAATTCGCTGAGTGTGCGCTCTTTTCCTTGAATATCCTTGAAAGAGAGTTTATTCATATCTGAGAGCGTATCAGCAAATCGTATGTGGCTAAAAAAGCCTTTTGCTGCTTTTCGTATCGCCATCATTTTTTCTGCTCGTGCTTTATTAATGTTTATTTCTTGTGCTTGTGCTGCTGAAATGAAATTGAAAAGAAAAAACTCTCTTTTGGTATCGTAGTTTATGGTTGCGTATAAACTCAGTGCAATGATAAAGAATGCAAGGGAGAGTTGCCTTTTTTTATTGTTTTTTTCGCTGATGAAAATTTGAAAAATCATAATTTTGTCCTTTGGATGGGTGTTTTCAGAATATGACAGATGAGAAGTTAAAGAACCAAATGTGGGGTGGTCGGTTTGCGGCAGGTCCTGCTGCAATTATGGAAGAAATTAATGCCTCTATTGATTTTGATCAAAAACTTTATCGACAAGATATTGAAGGTTCTCTTTCTCATGCAGCTATGTTAGCGCAAACGAAAATCATTTCACAATCAGATTATGAAAAAATTGTTCATGGTTTGAAACTTATTCGCCAAGAAATTGAAGACGGTAAATTTGTTTTTTCACGAAAGCTTGAAGATATTCATATGAATATTGAAGCGCGGTTGAGTGCGTTGATTGGTCCTGTAGCAGGACGTTTGCATACGGCGCGTTCACGCAATGATCAAGTTGCTGTTGATTTTCGCTTGTGGGTACGTGAAGCAACGCAAAAAATAGCACAAGCTTTAAAAGGATTGATAGAGCAATTACTTATTTGCGCAGAACAACATGTTGATACCTTTATGCCAGGCTTTACGCATTTACAATTGGCTCAACCCGTAACATTGGGTCATTATATGATGGCTTATGTTGAAATGTTTGGTCGAGATTTATCGCGGATGCGTGATGCTGTTGAGCGAATGAATGAATCGCCTTTAGGGGCGGCTGCTTTAGCGGGGACAGGCTTTCCAATTGACCGTTTTATGACAGCAAAAGCGCTAGGCTTTCGGGAACCTACACGCAATTCAATTGATAGTGTTTCAGATCGTGACTTTGCATTGGAATTTTTAAGCGCTGGCGCTCTTTGTGCAACACATCTTTCGCGATTGGCGGAAGAAATTGTCCTTTGGTCAAGTGCACAGTTTTGTTTTATTCATTTATCAGATGCTTTTTCAACAGGGTCTTCCATTATGCCACAAAAGAGAAATCCTGATGCGGCAGAGTTAGTACGAGCGAAAGCAGGTCGATTGAATGGTGCACTTATGGGATTGTTAACGGTGATGAAAGGATTACCGCTTGCTTATTCAAAGGATATGCAAGAAGATAAGGAATATGTGTTTGATGGGGCTTTGAGTTTGGAATTATCACTAGCAGCAATGACAGGGATGATTGCTGATTTGAAAGTGAATAAAAAAGCCATGAAACAAGCAGCGGATTTAGGGTATGCAACAGCTACAGATTTTGCGGATTGGCTTGTACGCAATTTAGGGATTCCTTTTCGCAAAGCACATCACATCACAGGGTGTGCTGTGGCATTGGCAGAAAAAAAACAGTGTCGCCTTCATGATTTATCATTAGATGAACTTCAAGCAATTTGTCCTGATATCAATGCGACACTTTTTGATGTTTTGACCGTTGAAAAATCTGTTGAAAGTCGTAAAAGCTTTGGGGGAACAGCGCCTTCAGAGGTTCTTCGGCAAATTGCGTATTGGAAAAAGCGTCTCGTGAGCGCTTGAGTGATTGTATTTTAAAGGTAAAAAAGAAATCGAGATGAGGAAAGAGGACAAATGAAAATTATATTAAAGGGGTTGGTGATTGTCCTTTTGGGGGGCTTGGGTATTGTTGGGTGTGGGCGTAAAGGGTCATTAGAGTTACCTCCTTCAACAGGAGTGAATTCTTCACAAGGAACTTTTGTTTCTCAAGGCAAAACAGATAAACCTTTTATTCTTGATCGGTTAATACAATAGGAATTTTTATGCGTTTTTTTTCTTATCATCAGGGTGTGCTTTACGCTGAAGGTCTTTCTCTTTTGGAACTTGCGCGGGAAGTTGGAACACCTTTTTATTGTTATTCAGCTAGCGCAATCGTTGCACATTTTAAAGATTATCAGAATGCATTTCATGATATGCCGAGTTTAATTGCTTATGCGGTTAAAGCGAATTCCAATCAAGCAGTTTTACAACTTTTAGCTAACAATGGAGCGGGAGCTGATGTGGTCTCAGAAGGGGAATTACGGCGTGCACTTGCTGTTGGTATTCCTGCGCAGAATATTGTTTATTCTGGTGTTGGTAAAACAGTGAGAGAAATAGATTTTGCTCTTGCACAAGATATTTATTGTTTTAACGTTGAATCAGAGCCAGAACTTGAACAATTATCGGCGCGGGCTGCTGCGCTTTCAAAAACGGCTCGTATTTCTTTACGCATTAATCCTGATGTGGATGCTAAGACTCACAAGAAAATTACAACAGGTAAGTCTGAGAATAAATTTGGTATTCCACTGTCTTTGGCGGGTGATGCATATAAAAAAGCAGCCCAATTGCCCGGTCTTCATGTGTGTGGTGTTGATCTCCATATTGGCAGTCAAATTTGTGATTTAAAACCGTTTGAAGATGCATTTGTTATTGTTGCAGATTTTGTGCGTCAATTATGGAATAATGGTTATGCGATAACCCATATCGATATTGGGGGCGGGCTTGGTATTCCTTATGGTTATGAGCAGCATCCAGTACCTTCTCCTTTTGAGTATGCAGCACTGGTAAAGAAACATATTGCGCCTTTAGGGATCAATATTATCCTAGAACCTGGGCGTAGTATTGTTGGTGAAGCCGGTGTATTGGTAACATCGGTTGTGTATTTAAAAAAGGGGGAAGGACGAAATTTTGTTATTGTTGATGCGGCGATGAATGATTTCATGCGTCCAACGCTTTATGATGCGTGGCAAAATGTAATGCCAGTGAAAAAAACACCAGTAGATGCCCCTCTGATTAATGCTGATATTGTTGGTCCTATTTGTGAAACTGGTGATTATTTAGGCTTGGAACGTTCTTTACCAGTGTTGAAAGCGGGTGATGTTTTGATGTTAACAGGAGCAGGGGCTTATGGCGCAGTGATGGCAAGCACTTATAATAGTCGACTTTTGGTGCCGGAAGTTCTGGTTCAGGATACGCGTTATGCAGTCATTCGTCCACGCCTTGATTATGCACAATTGATAGGCTGTGATCATATTCCAGATTGGATTGAGCCCAAATTAGATTGAGCATTATTAAATATTTTGGGTCTTATTTTTACTAAACTTTGATGAAACAATTTATTTTCTAGAAATTGTTTTGTATGGGGTTTATGATCTTAATGCACCACGATAAAAGGGGATAAATGCTTGTTTATGAAAAATAAAAACATCAAAGGTTTTGCAATGAAGCTTTTGTGTGTGCGCATTTTGATGTGGGGGATCCTTTCATTTGAACGGATGTGGGTACGGTTGTTGCCATTTTTCCTCGTTCTTAGTCTCTTTTGTTCGTTTAGCTGGTTGGGACTTTTTGGTATTTTGGGCTATTGGTCACATTTGCTCTTACTTGGGGTTATACTTATTTGTGCTGGGGCGAGTTTATTTTTTCTTATTCGTTTTCGGTTTCCCACAATGCGGGAAGTAAATTGCCGCCTTGAACGCGTCAATGATCTTAGACATCAGCCTTTGAATATTCAGACAGATCGTTTATGTTCTGAAAATGATGAAGATTTTAGTGCTGTTATTTGGCGTGAACATCAACGCCGAATGGCAAAGCAATTATACCATTTAAAAACGGGATTTATCTCTCTTAATAGTGCGGATTATGATCCTTTGGCTTTAAGGGCTTTGTGTGCTCTTCTTTTTGTGTGCGCTTTTAGTTTTTCTTTTGGTTCACAAGGGGGGCGTTTGGCTGATGCCTTTGATTTTCGTCCTGTCGTTGATGAAAAACTCATGCGGATTGATGCTTGGGTAACACCACCTGCTTATACCGGTGTGGCACCGATTTATTTGACAAAAGATGAGAAAACACAACTAGAAATCCCTGAAGGGAGTAATGTTGTTGTGCGTGTTGTCAATGGGGCTGGCATTACAGTAAAAGCAAAGTCTGTAGAAGATGGGAGGGAAGTTTCGTTTTCAGAGAAAACGGAACAAACAGCTTTGAATGATCCAATTGTTCATTTTGAAACACATTTAAAGCATTCAATAAATTTATTTGTATCATCACGTCGTAAAAAACAGCAATGGCATTTGCAGATAATTAAGGACACGCTTCCAACAATTCATTGGTTGGAAAAACCAGGGAGGATTTTAACAGGATCATTGGAGTTACGATATGTGGTGGATGATGATTATGGTGTGACAAAGGCTTTTGTTGAAATAGAGCCTTTTCTTCCTCAGAATAAAAGTGCTTCTTCTCTTTATAATGCTCCGGAAATAGAGCTTCTTCTTCCGCGTGGTGGAAAGGGGAAAATGCGAATGGTGCAGGATATATCAGCGCATCCATGGGCGGGTTCGCAAGTCAAAATTACTTTGGTGGCAGAAGATGGTGCGGGGCAGAAAGGGCGTAGCAAAACTTTTGTTATGATATTACCACAGTGTGTTTTTTCGAATCCTGTTGCACGCGCAGTGGTTGAACTGCGTCGTTTATTAGCTCTTAATCCTTTAGCGCGAGAGCGGGTACTTGATATGCTTTCTGCTTTGCTTGTGCGTCCAGAAAAGGGGTTGCAAAATGCATCGCATTTTATTGTTCTACAAAGTGCGTGGACAAGACTTTCTTTAGCGCAAACAGACGAGGATTTGCGCGATGTGGTGGATTATTTATGGCAAATTGCTTTGGGTATTGAAGGCAATCAACTTGAATCCGTGCAAAAAAAGTTAAAACAAGCACAAGCTGCTTTACGTGATGCATTGCGTTACGGTGCTTCAGCGGCAGAAATTGAACGGCTTATGGCAGATTTACGTCAAGCTATGGATGAGTATATTCGTGCTTTGGCTGAAAAAGCACCGGATAGTCAAGTTTCTAAAAATTCTAAAAGCTCAAAAAGTCCTAATCTTTCTGAAGCTACATTACAAGAAAAGCTAAATTTAATTGAGGAAATGGCTAAAACAGGCTCTTCTTTAGCAGCTGAACAACTCTTGGCGGAAGTTGAACAGACGCTTGATCATTTGCATGTGCAAAAAGGCAATCAAAATGAGGGAGAAAAAAGCCAATCTGCACAAATGAAAGAAAAGATGGACCAGCTTGGAGATTTAATGCGTCGTCAGCAAGAAATTCTCAATGAAACACATCAGTTAGAGATGGAACAAAAACGCGGAGAAAATGTACCGGAAACACAAAAAAAATCTTTAAAAAAACGTCAAGCTGAATTGCAATCTGAATTATCAACATTAGAAAAAGAATTATCAGAACGAGGATTTGAAACAGGGGGCGCATTGAAAAGGGCAGAAGAAAAAATGAATTCTGCGGAAAATGCGCTTGATAATGGAAATCATCAGGTATCTATACAAAATCAGTCTGATGCTTTGGAATCTTTGAGGCAAGGTGCACAAAATGTTTTGAAAAAAATGCGCGAAACACTTAAAGAAACGGGAGATGAGCAAAATGCTGATTCTGGTCCTAAAGATCCGTTAGGACGTCCACTTTCTTCAAAAACAGATGAAGAACAAGAAGGCGAGGCACTACCACAAGAAAGTGATCAAATGCGTACGCGGCAGATTTTGGATGAAATTCGCAAACGTCTTGGTAAAGAGCATCTTTCAGAAGAAGAAAAAAACTATCTTGAAAGATTGCTTCATTTTAATTAACCAGTGTTGGCTTTTTTCTTAATTGATGTCAAAAACAGTGTATGAAGAACCTCTATGGGGTTTATCTCCAAAAAAATGATTAAAGTGCTTGTAAGGCAATAATCATCCTGTTGTACTGATTTTTTAATCATTTAAGTTTAAAATATGCAATATTGAAATGTTCGCTATTGCGGAAAAAAAGCAGAAGTCCATATAGGTTTGGTATATGAAAATCTGTAATGTTTGAAATTTGTTTCTACATGGTATGTTGAGTTGGATATCGTTACGCTGAAAGATTTTTATGCTTCTGCACTTGGACTACGTGTGCAAAAGACGCTGTGTGACCAATTGAATTTATGGTGGCCTGATCTTACGGATAAACGGATTATGGGATTGGGTTATGCACTTCCTTATCTTTCTACATTGCGTGAACGTGCCCAACAATGTTTTGCTTTTATGCCTGCTGCTCAGGGTGTTTCGCCTTGGCCTTGTTCTGAGCAAGTTGCTACAGCGCTTGTTTTTGAAGAAGATTTGCCGCTTCCTGATGCGTCAGTTGACTGTATTTTATTAGTACATGCATTAGAATATACAGAAAATTCATTTGAAACGTTGAATGAAATATGGCGTGTTTTAGCACCCAATGGCCACTTGATCGTTATTGTACCTAATCGCTCTGGCTTTTGGGCGCGCAATATTACTACGCCCTTTGGTTATGGCGAACCCTATAGTCGGCAACAAATTACTCGTTTGTTCGAAAAAACAAATTTTGTTTCTGGTCCAATACAAGAAATTGTACACTATATGCCCTCTACGGGGTATTTTTCGCGGTTGTTCTCATTTTTTTACGAGCCATTTGCTCGCTATCTTTTGCCTTATTTTGGTGGACTCTTAATGTGTCAGGCACAAAAACGTGTTTATCAGGGTTTGCTCGTACAGCGTCGTCAGTCGCGACGTATTTTTATTCCTGCTTTATCGCCACAGACAAGAAATATTTTAATTTATAAAGATAATTAATCATTTTGTCATTGTCATAAGAACCGCAAGTATAGAAGGATTCTCTTATTTCAATTTTTTGCATTTACAATTTAAAAATATTCTTTTGTACATTAATATGTGGAATTGGTATGTGAATAAAAATCTCAAGTATCTATATACCGAACCATATTTCATGAATAGTGGAAACATTTTAAAAGAAAAAAATGCTGGTATCTTCGTAAAAATAGCAGAGTCCAAGGGATCTTGCATAATATGGTTTATGGTGGTTAAAAACTGTACAAGGAAGGATTAAAATGCTTCTTATGAACCATCTCAAGTATCAAGGGCTCCTCTGCAACATCGAGATCTAACATAAGTGTGTGATGGTGCTGGCTTATTCTTTTATAAACGTAAAGATGGTGGTGCTCAGTGGCTTTATCGTTAGGATAAACATTTAGCGTTATATCATTAATTATATAACCTCTTAAGAGGAGATAAAATCATAAAGAATAGAAGAAAACTATAAAGATAAAAAACATCTCTCAATTTAGGCTAGTGAATATGAGATAAAGCAGTGCGTGGAGCGGTTTTTCTGAAAAAATAGTCATAAATAGCACTCATCTAAAGATGATAGTTATGATCAAGAATGTTGCTAAAAGATATCACGATTATTTATATGCGAAACATATTAAAAACTTTAGAAAGAACAAAAGCATGTGAAACAGAAGTTACAAAGTATATCGTGAGGGTTGAAAGCATTTTTGTTTCTGGTTCTCATGTTGGAATATTTCGTTTTTTATTCATAATGTTATATATTTTGTCATAAGAGTACAGATAAGAGTAAGTTCTATGTATATGTAATAGCATTCGAATTATACGTGAAAGTTTTTTCATCTCGTTTCTGTTTTCATTTAGGATATTAAAATTATTTTTGAAACAGTAAATCTCGAATTAAAGATTTAAACGATAACCATTTTGATCTGTCATGAGAATTTGTGCATTGGAGGGATCTTTTTCGATTTTTTGTCGCAAACGATAGATATGGGTTTCTAAAGTATGAGTGACAATATTTTCATTATAACCCCAAACTTGTTCTAACAATGTTTCACGGCTGACAATTTTATCATTGGCATAATAGAGACATTTAAGAATCGCTGCTTCTTTTTCTGTGAGACAGATTTTATTGTTGCATTGATCAAGAAGAAGTTTTTGTCTTAGTTTAAAAGTATAGGGACCAATATGAAAGGTTGCGTCTTCATTTTGTTCATATTGGCGCAACTGTGCTCGAATTCTCGCTAATAACACCGCAAAGCGAAAGGGTTTTGTTACATAATCATTGGCGCCTGTTTCAAGATCTAAAATATTATCACAGTCTGTATCATAATTTGTTATCATGATAATGGGGGCACGAAATCCTTGGGTGCGTAATTGTTTAACGGCTTTGTAGCCATCAAGATCAGGAAGTTGAAATCCCAAAATAGTGAGATCAATATTTTCTTCTTGGATTATTCTCATTCCCGCTTCTGCTGTTTTTGCTTGGAAAATTTTAAACTCTTGATGCATTTGCAATTGTTCTACTAAAATGGGGCGTAGATCATCGTCTTCAACGATTAAAAGAGTATAGTGGTTCATGTTTTTCCTTATAGGCATGTTGATGCACTGATTGATATAGTTTCATGAAAAATGAGATTTCATGCAAGAAAAATTAAAAGAAGAAAATTAAAAAAGAACGCTTCTAAAAAATAAACTTTTATAATTTCTAATGGTTGCTTGCTGAAAAGAAGGTATTCCGTCTGCAGAGTATTTTACGTATTGGTTGGAAGCGTTTTTTATGTTCTAGAACGTGTTTTAGCTATTGAGTGTCATCATCTTTACGCTTATGGAGAAACAAGCTAGCACTATCATTCACTTTGCCAGTTCGTGGGTGTTGCGGACAGTCCTTGGCACTTGAGACGATTCATAGGAGGAATTTTTAGTGCTTTCTTTCACGTTTTTTATCTATATGGGACTTTCTCCGCTTAGAATGTGCAAGCCAATAGCTTTTGATTGATTCAATATAAAACAGGTTGGGAATGAGAGAATCCTGCGGTATGAGGCGCACTCGTCCAACATGCAAAACAATGAACACGCAATATGATGCGTTTTTTAAGCGTGAAGAGAATTGTGCAACACTTAGCACATATGCACTGTTTAGGAGAACTTCACGATCGTTTTTATTGTTTTTATCCACGTTCAGTTTTGTTTTTTTGTTGCATTTGTGTGCGAAGGGGATTGTGTGTTATGTTCGTGGTGTTGCTTATTATAATCGTTGAGCAAGCTTTGCCTTTAGCAATGCCGAAAAGATGCATCATAAAGAGGTTTTTTGTGTAATTTGGAAGGAGACTGTATTGAGAAAGAGTGCAGGATAAAAAATGACAAAGAAAAATATCATATTTATGCATTTAGCATGAGAACACCTCAACAGAAGGATGTGTTGAGCTTATTCTTCTGCGCTATGAAGCATCTTTTTATATGAGTTAATGAATAAAAATTATTGTTTTAAGATAAAAGCATTTCCTCCTTAAGGTTGCCCATTAAACAGACTTCTTTCCATTCATCTTCTGTTACGGGTTGCACTGATAAGCGGCTGGCTTTGACCAGCACCATATTTGCTAGTTTGGGATTGGCTTTAATTTGTTTTAATGAAACAGGTGTTGGCATGTCACAAAGTGCACGGATGTCCACACATTCCCAGCGTGGATCAGAGCTTGTAGAATCAGGGTGCGCTTCAGCAGATATTTCTACAATTCCTACAATTTCTAAACCTTTATTTGAATGATAAAAAAAACCTTTATCACCATATTTCATAGCGCGCATATTGTTACGGGCTTGATAATTGCGTACACCATCCCATTGTTCGCCATCAGCTCCTTTTTTCTTTTGCATCTCCCATGACCATTTATGGGGTTCAGATTTAAAAAGCCAATAAGCCATGAGTTCTCCTTTTTCATAGACTGTTATGCATTTTTATAAGCATCTTTGTAATACCATCAACGATGATTTTAAAAATGGGGTAAAGAACGGCTATTATCTATTTTTTCTTGTTTCAAAATAATGTGTAGTAGAGAGACGCTCTCCATTGATATTTCATGTTGTATAAAAGTATTTTGCTCTTTGCTTATCTTTTCAGCTATGGTTTGAAATGCGGTTACTATAAGAGTTTGTTGGAAAAAATTAAGAAAATTGGTTCTAAAAAGCTTTAAGATTACAATGACAATGAAACGAATAAATGATCAAAGATGATGAGGTCAACGAATGGCATTCATATCTATGCTTCGTGGGAGAGAGTAGATCTTATTATGCTGTAAAATACCGTCATTTGAAGTGTAATGATATAAGGCAGTTTTTTGAAACATGAAGTTTTTAAGAATGTGTGGTGAATATTTAGGTTTACGTGTCGATCTTTGGGTTAAGTGAATTGTGTGAGTGGGAAGCAGGTGGAATCTGCTCGATAGAGAATTCGGACTATCTATAGACCGGATTGAGTAGAAATCTTCGTTCTTTAAGATGTGTGTAGGACGTCAATTTTATTATGCTTTTGTTCCACGGCGTCCCATCCCGATCAAGGGCGGGGCTTTTTCATCTAATGGCCAGCGTGAGCGGGGTGCAATGTCAAGAGAGTTTGTTTCTCCTCGTACGAGTTTTTGTGCACCGGCAAAAGCAATCATTGCAGCATTATCGGTACACAAGGAAAGAGGAGGGGCTATAAATTCAAAACCATGTTGATGGGCAAGTTCTTGCAACGTAGAGCGAATGGCTTGGTTTGCGGCAACACCGCCTGCGACAACCAAAGCAGGAGAACGCTTTTCTTGATCATGAGAGAGAGGATATTGGTGGGCAAAGTGTTGTAGGGCTAGGTGAATACGATCATGTATTGTATCGGTCACGGCGGCTTGAAAACTTGCGGCAATGTCAGCAATATCATTTTCTGTAAGGGGAGCTATGGCTGTTGCGGCTTGTCGAACAGCAGTTTTGAGTCCTGAAAAAGAAAAGTCTAACCGTTTTTCACCTTTTAAAGGTCGTGGAAGAGGGATGCGATTTTTATCACCAAATAAAGCTGCTTTTTCAAGTGCTGGTCCACCAGGATAAGGAAGACCTAAAAGTTTTGCTGTTTTATCAAAGGCTTCTCCTAATGCATCATCAATGGTGGTTCCTAAACGCTGGTAGTTACCTACTCCATGAACAAGGATTGTTTGTGTATGGCCACCTGAAACTAAAAGTAATAAATAAGGAAAGTTGACATTGTGCGTCAACACAGCTGTTAAAGCATGTCCCTCTAAGTGATTTACGGCAATAAATGGTTTTCCAGTAGCAAGAGAGAGTGCTTTTGCGCTCATAACCCCTACCAACAGTCCTCCTATCAAACCAGGTCCACTGGTGGCTGCAATGCCATCAATATCTTTTAATTTTGTGTTTGCTTCTGTTAGTGCTTGTAGAATTAAATGATCAAGAACTTCAACATGGGCACGAGCAGCAATTTCAGGAACAACACCGCCGTAAGGTGCATGGTGATCAATTTGACTCCAAACAACATTGGAAAGAATTCGGCTGTTTGATTCATTGTTATATTCAATGACAGCCGCTGCCGTTTCATCACAACTTGTTTCTATTCCCAGCAGACGCATTTTAAACAAAACCTTATATTGAAGCTTCTTTCCTGCGTGCGTACCATGAACAGAAAAAGATGCAAAGTATTTCTCTTAGAATTGTTTTTTTCTATGAAAAATATGTGTTTTGGCATTTTCTTTGAATTTTATGATATCGTTGATTAAAAAATAAAGCTGTATTTTCGAGTATAAAATGCAAATGTTTTTTAAAAACTTTTCTATTAAAGGCGATAATTGTAAATATTATTGAGAAAAGCTGCATTTTTAAAACTTTTTTCATTTTATTATTTTATCATTAAAAAAAGTGTGCACGAAAAGTGACAGAGATGGTCGATTCTTCAAAACCAAAAGTTAAACCACATTATGCTGGTACGCGCCGTAAGAAACCAGTTATTGAACATGAAGCTGTTCCTCATGATTCAGAGGAAAAAATCCACAATTCTGTAGAAGCTCATGCGCGAGAAAAACAGAATATGCAAGGTCAGGATAAAAGTACCTCTAGTACAACTTGGCTTTTCTTGTCCCTTTCTGGGATTTTGGGAGGATTCATTGCTTTGGGAATTTTTATGGGGCTTCAATGGGCTGGTTTTTTTCCTTCTCCTTTTGTGGAAAATTCTGCTGGAGGAGAAAAAGCTTTGCAGATTGCTGAAGCCGCAAAAAGTCAAGGTGAAGACACAAAGGAACAATTGAGGCGGGTCTTTCAAGAAATTGATACGTTAAAAACAGAGTTTTCTTCTTTTTCATCACAACAGTTTAAAACAACGAAAAATGATGAACTATCGAAAGAAGAAAGCAAAAAAGCTTTTGCGATTTTAGAGGAAAAAGTAAAAGCTCTTGAAGAAACTGTACAAACTTTTGTTAGAAAGTCGAAAGATATAGAGACGGCTTTGTCTGTTGGGCAGAGCAATGCAAATAATTTTTCTGCGTTAAAACAACAGTTAGAAGCACTACAGGAAGAAACTGCTGTTAAAAATAGTGAGAAAAAAGAAATAGATACCGCGCTCTTTACTGCAATTAGTTCATTAAAAAATGCTGTAGAGCGTGGTGGATCTTATAATAATGAATTAAAGCTGTTACAGCAATTATCGCCTTCGATTAATGGACTTGATGTGTTGCAAAAAACAGCTACTGTGGGTCTTCCAAGTTCAGCACAACTTTCAGTTGATTTTGCTAATGTTGCCGATGCAATTGTTGGTACGCAAAATCTTGTTGCGTCAGATGCTGGTTTTTTTGACCGAATTTTAGCATGGATAAAAGGGCTCATTGTTTCGCGACCGATTGGAAATGTTGAAGGGCCAACACTGGGGGCTATTGCGGCACGCATGGAAGTTGCCATTCAAGCTGGTGATTACGAAAAGGCTTTGAGCGAATGGCAATCATTGCCTCAAAGTGCAAAAGATGTTTCAATGGATTTTGTTAAGCAGCTTGAAAGACATATTGCTATTCAACAGTTGTTGCAGCAATTGTTATTGTCTGTGCAACAAGGATCTTTTAAAGCAACAAAGATGTAAATAGGCCCAAGATGATACGTGTTTTTATTTATATTTTTGTTGTTTGTATCCTCGGTTTAGCTTTCACGTGGGTAGCTAATCACAATGGTATTTTTGTTCTCACATTTTTGCATTTCAGATTTTCTGCTTCATTTCTTACAGTGTTAAGTGTGCTTATTTTGTTTTTTATAACGCTGGTGCTTTTATGGTGGTTATTGTCTTTCTTTTTTTCCATACCGAATGCTCTTTGCAATTATTTTTATAAACGCCATCAAAAGCGTGGTTACGAAGCTCTTTCAAAGGGGATTCTTGCAACTTTTGCTGGTGATAGTATGGTTGCGCAAAAAATGGAAGCACGGGTTGCTAAATATCTTGCAGGAAAACAAGAGCCATTGGTAAAACTCTTACAAGCGCAAACCTTGTCTTTACAAAATGACTCTGTTCGCGCCATCGGTCTTTATGAAGAGATGAGAAAGGAAGATCCGACAAAACTGGTTGGACTTTATGGTTTGTTTCGTGAAGCGATGAAGAGTAAAGCTTATGAGGCAGCGCAACAATATGCCGAAGAGGCACTGACTTTATCGCCAGCACTTTTATGGGCGCATCAGGCGGTGCTTGATCGGTTAAGTACTGAGGGTAAATGGGATAAGGCACTTACTATTTTTGAAAGAACGCAAAAAGCTCTCCCGCGTTCTATTCGCGCGACTCCAGAGCGGCAGCATATACAGGTTTTACTACTAAGTGGGCAGGCACTTTCTTTGTTTGATACACATCCTGTACAAGCACGTGAAGCTATTTTGAAAGCCCATAAATTGGCGCATGATTTTGTTCCAACAATAGTTATTGCCGCTGATATTCTTTATAAATTAAACGAAACGCGTAAAGCGGATAAAATGATTATAGCGGCTTGGCAAAAGGAGCCTCATCCTGACTTGGGAGCGCTTTATCTTGAAAGAGAAGAAGGAGCCATTGGGCGATTGAAAAGGGCTAAGACACTTGCTTCTTATAATAAAGATGCATTTGAGTCGGCTTTCCTTATTGCTAAAGCAGCTTTGGATGCTGGTGAAACAGCATTAGCAAGAGAGAAGGCACAAAAAGCATTACAATGTCATCCACGGGAAAGTGTTTATTTATTGTTGGCAGATATTGAAGAGGCACAGGGAAACAATCAAGGTGCTGTGCGTCAATGGCTTTCTTTAGCACTTCGTGCTGAACGTGATCCAGTGTGGATGTGTGATGGGGCCATTTTTTCTTCTTGGTCAGCGGTTTCTCCAATCAGTGGACGTTTGGGCTGTTTTGAATGGAAGGCGCCTCCTTGTATGCCTTCTCTCACATTAGAGGCGGACAATATTGTGTCGAAAAGGCAAGACAAAGAGTATGTTATGGGAAAAAGTGATGATGTTGGAGATAAGAAGCTTGAAAAATCAACACCTATAGATGATTCTCTTTTGCATAATGCGCAGGTGGAGAAACAAGATATAAAAGAAAAAGATGTAAAAATGTTCAGTCAAACTCACTTAAATGTTGATGATCCAGGGGTTAAAACAGAAGAAGAAACATCTTTATCGAGGAAAAAATTTCGTTTATTTTAAATTGCACCAATGTGATAATACGAATGTTTTCTCAGAAGAAACAATTGACCTAGAAGAAAAAATATCGTTAGTCTTATCCAATAAAATTATTCTCTTATGTTTTAAAAATAAAGTTTTGCTTGGTAGCAGAGGTGATTGGTTAAAAAATGTTTTTAAATCAGAGATGTCTTGATAAAAAACAAAAAAATAACAAACCAAGGATTGCTGTCGTTATTCATCGGCGCTCTACCTATACTGGTCGTTTGGGAAAATTTTTACAACAAAATGGTTTTGTTCTTGATATTTATCGTCCTATTTTTGGACAAAAACTCCCTGATACATTAGAGCATTATGCCGGCGTTGTTATTTTAGGGGGACCGATGAGTGTGAATGACAGCGAAGCCTATATTGGTGAGGAAATTGATTGGATTTCGTTATCACTAAAGGAAAATAAGCCTTTTTTGGGTATTTGTCTTGGAGCACAAATGTTAGCGCGAAATCTAGGGGGGCGCGTTGGTACAAGAAGTGATGGGACTGTTGAAGTCGGCTGGTATCCACTAGAAGCAACCCCACAAGGGAAGGAATTGATGAATTGGCCAGAGATGGTCTACCATTTCCATGATGAAGGTATTTATGATTTACCGAAAGAGGCAATGCTTTTGGCAACAGGGAATACATATCCTACACAAGCTTTTCGTTATGGAAACAATGCATGGGGCTTGCAGTTTCATGCTGAATTTACACGCGCTATGATGCGGCGTTTGGTCGTGCGTTCGGCACATAAATTGACTGAAAAAGGTGCTCAACCTGCTTGTGCACATTTGAAAGGTCGTTTAATCTATGATCGAGCTTTGAGCCAATGGTTTGAAAGCGCATTACACCAGATTTTTTGTACACCGCCCGTACTTGTGTGATTGTTGACAAAGCATTGATTTATATAGGTAATTCACGGTTTTGTATATTGAATGAGAACCCCGAATATAGTAAGGTTTTCTCATTCCAAACCTGTGTATGTTGACTCAATAAAAACTTCTTGCTTGCATGTCACAAGTGGGGCTGGCGTGTGGGCAAAAACTGTATAAGAAAAGACTAAAAATGCTTCTTATGAACTGTCTTAAGTGCCAAGGGCTGTCGCAACATTTGGGGGCTAGCCAAATATAATGATGGTGCTGGCTTTGGGGCCTCCATAAGCGTAAAGAGGGGGCTCAATGGCTTTATCGTTAAGAAACACTATTCATTATCATTTTTGTTGTGCTGTAAAACAGTATGGTTTAAGGCAGAGGTAGAAAATCTATGTAAAACTTTACACATGAGGTGTTTTTTGTTAAAGGGTGTAATGGTTTTTTTAAGAAAATCTTGTTTATTGAGCTTATGAGATACTGTACTTTAGAACGATGTATAGGGACTTCTTGAAGTGATCAGTAGATAAAATCCGATCGATTAAGAAGTTGGATTGTGTATAAACTGAACGTGGTTGGGAATCTTTATCCTTTTTAGGGTGGGGAGGAAGTTAAGAGATAAAGAAAGTTTGAATATTGTCTAAATCCTTTCAAATACCATCATCACAAAAAAGTTTTTCTTTGAGTTATTTAATTTGTGGGCTCTTTTGTCTTGCTCTGATATTTATTTATAGCGCACTCTGGTTTTTTTTCACGTAAAATAGAAGACTATGTTTCTGATATATTCACAAAAGTATCTTCCTATAATATGGCGGCGGTATGTGAGAATGTGCACAAGGATGGTTATCCTTTACGTGTCGGTGTTGTTTGTGACAAGTTTCAATTTTCTTGGCCTTTACATGGGGTTTCTTTATCGACGGGGCGTTTGACAGCTGGTGCACCAATTTACGCACCTCATTTGGTCGAGTTTAATGTTCATTCTCCTGCATTAATTGTTTTTTCCGGAAAAACTCCCATAGTATCGCATTGGCGCAATTTGGTGATTGAAACAGAGCCTTATTGGAAAACGGGTAAAACATTGAAATTTATAGCTGAAGGGCTTGATATTTCATCTTTTTCCTCTTCCCCTGAAGATCAAAAGCTTCAAGAAGCATTAAGAGCACAAACGGCAGATAAAAAAACGACACAAGAAAATATTGAAGATCCGGCATCTTTGCAAAATACGCATGACGTGATTATTCAGCCGTTAGAGCCACAAGATATGCCTCAAAAAATAACGGCAGAATTTTTGCGTTTTGATCTAAAACATGAAAAGAATAATTTATCGGGACATATAACTTTTGACGGTTTTGATGCTTCTCCTTTTTTAAAATCTTCTTTTGTTGATATTCCTAAAATTGATGGCAATTTGAAATGGATTTTAAATGACATCTCTTTTCAGTCTGAAGATGAAGAAAAAAATTGGCAACAGCGACTGTATGGAAAAAGTGGACTTTTAAAGCAAGGTGAATTGGCTTTTCATACAGGTGGTGCAGTGCGTATTAGTGGACCTTTTTCTTTTGATGATGAAGGATATTTGACAGCAAAATTTGAACTTGTCCTTATTCAGTCCATGAAGCTTCTTGACACTCTGCAGCACTTATTTCCCGCGCAAGCCAATAATCTTCAAGCGTTATTTTTTATTTTGGGTGTTTTGCCTAAAAATGCGGACGGCACTCCCGTTCTTTCCTTGCTCATTAACAATGGGTGGGTAAAATTAGGCTTTTTAAAACTTGGTCGTCTTGCTCCGCTTTAGGTGTTGTACCAAAGTCTTTTTTCATTTTTACTACCAAATTTCGATTTTTTCTGATTTTCATACTTTTTTGCAATTTTAGAGTGTCAAAATCTATTTTAACAAAATGCGTATTTAATGGTAAAAAAATAGCTATAAAAATAAAAAATTACCACCTACTCCTAATTCGTCCAACCTCTTTTCACTTAGTACAAAATCTTATGTCAAACTACATATAGCAACAGTGTTTGTATGGAAAAAGTGGCATTTTAAAGTATGCTGAATTGCCTTTTTATACAGGTGGTGTGGTTTTTGTTAGGAACCTTTTTCTTTATATATGGAATGAGCATATTGCATATATTTGTTTGGGTGTAACCTCTTAAAACAAGTAAATAGCCTAGTTGGAGGAAGATATGAAGTTGTAAAGGGGAAAATCAACATCCATCTTTACTGTCATTTTTTATTCGATTTTACGCATTTCAAAAGCAGTTACAGTTATATCTTTTAAATAATGGATTAAACTTATCCTTTTATTTCTGATATTTTTTAATGAAGCCATATGTCTTCCACGTAAAACAGAATATATTTGTATTGCATATTTACGTATTTATTAAAACAATATTTCTCAGTGCTTCTTATTTCACGATGTCGCCTATGAATGGTATAACGATAAAGCCATTAAACACCACCATCTTTTCGGTTATGGAGTAATAAGCTAGGGGGCAACACCATCATATTATATTTGCTAACTCCCAATGTTACTGCAGCTTTTGGCACTTGGGGCGGTTTATGAGGGGCATTTTTAGTCCTTTCTTTACTGTTTTTATCTATTCGGCTTTCCCATTTGCAATATGCAAGGGGAAATGGGGTTAATTGACAGTAAAATTTGAATTTATTTTTTATTTTGAGTGCTCTGTCTAAAAATGCAGAATAGGGCTTCCGTTATTCCCTTGCTGATTAGTCATGGATGGATAGAACGGAGCAAAAGCTTAGCTGTTTTGTACTGCTTTTAAGTCTGAAAGTTTATGTTTTTAGGGTGAAAAATAAATCCTGTTGTTTTTTTGAAATTGTTGCAAACAATTCTATTGTGATAAATAGCGAGATTTTTATTTTTGGAACCTTGCCTAAAAATGCAAACTCCCGCTCTCTATTTTTGTTGGTTTGTTGTGGTGGTGGGATAGAACGGGAGATTGAGTGGGTCGTTTTGTATTTGCTTTAGGTTTGAAAGCCAATATTTTGAAGTTGAGAAATCAATCCTGCTGCAAAAGTAAAACGAGAAATATTGAGATCATTTTCAATAAGGGCGCTAATGCGGTTTGTAATGTTGTGAATATGATCTTCTTCTGTTTTTTTCCAAGTGTCAAAAGGATCTTTTTTCTTTCCATGATTTTTGAGGATTTTCATAACGATTTGCCGAAAGCTTTCAGAAACATTTTCTTTGGCTTGGCTTAAAGCCATACTATCATAATAATCTACTACAGGGATTATACGACTTGCTTCGTTAATGCGGTTTATACGAATGATTTGCGCAAGTGAAAAGTAGATCTCTGCGGTTTTAATAAGATCACTGTTGCTTTTTTTTGCAATT
Organism: Bartonella sp. OC16QHHD; assembly: GCF_042194035.1. Taxonomy (NCBI): domain Bacteria; kingdom Pseudomonadati; phylum Pseudomonadota; class Alphaproteobacteria; order Hyphomicrobiales; family Bartonellaceae; genus Bartonella; species Bartonella sp. OC16QHHD. The sequence continues at coordinate 261,577 of NZ_JBHIMJ010000014.1, forward strand.
AAAGAAATATCACAGATTGTTGAAGCAGCTTCCAAGAGGGCTAATTGTTTCGCTAATGCTTTTGGTGCTCCCTCTTCGCTGTAGTGTAATGCTTTTTCTTCAATCTTTTGCTTAATATCGTTGTCGTGAGAATGCATAAGCTCTTTTTCAATAACGCTACGGGCTTGCTTTATTGTTTTTACAATTTCTTCTAATGGACGTGAGAGATCTATGTTGTGCAAACCCCAATTGGTTGTTTCAAAGAGCATTGGGGTCATTGTTGCGTAGAATTTATTTTGGACAAGACCGGGTATTTTATTATCAAGCTTATCAATTTGCTCAGACAATTGAGGAATTTCGAAACCATCGCGGATGGCAATGAAAACGCGAATAATATTTTCAGTCTTTTGTTCTGTTGCATCGTGTAGTCTATTAACAAAAGTGGGGCCTCCACGATTTACAATATCGTTGGCAATCAGCGTTGCGATAATATTACGACGCAATTGATGGTTAATAACTTCCTTCTTAAAATTTTCTTGAATTTGGGTTGGAAAATAGTTCAGCAAGGCTGTATTGAAATAGTGATCATCAACAATGGGGCTATTAGCAATTTCTTCTTTTAAGGTCAATTTAGCATAGGCAAAAATAACGGCGAGTTCTGGACGGAGAAGACCTTTGCCTTGGGTTGTTCTTTGTCGTAAAATTTGCTCATCAGGGAGTATTTCAACTCTACGATCTAGAAGCTTTTTTTGTTCCAAATCGTGCATAAAGCGTATTTGATAGGGCAAATCAGTAGTGCTTTGGTTTTCCGCCAAAGAAAGCGCAAGGGGTTGTAGATAATTGTTGCGCAAGACGAGTTGCTCGACTTGAGGCGTCATTTTTTTCAAGAGCTTATTGCGATCTTCGCGGGTTAACGTTTTGGCACGTAGTGCTGATGCAAGAACAATTTTGAGATTGACCTCAATATCAGAACAATTCACACCAGCAGAATTGTCAATGGCATCCGTATTGCATCGACCACCATTTAAGACATATTCAATCCGTCCACGTTGTGTAACACCAAGATTAGCTCCTTCACCAATAATTTTTGCACGCACTTGTTCTCCGGTAATGCGTATTGCATCATTTGCGCGATCACCTACTTGGGCATCGTTTTCTGTTGCAGCACGGATATAAGTACCAATGCCACCGAACCATAAAAGATCAACAGGGGCTTTGAGAAGAGCAGAGATAATTTCAAAGGGTGTTCCTGTTTGTTTTTCGAAACCAATGGCTTTTGCTGCTTCAGGTGAGAGAGTAATGGTTTTTTCTTTTCGTGAGAAGATACCACCGCCCTTTGATAATTTGCTTTGGTCGTAATCCTGCCAGCTTGAGCGAGGCAGTTTGAAGAGACGCGTACGCTCTGCATAGCTTTCGTCTATGTTCGGATCTGGGTCAATAAAGATATCGCGGTGATCAAAAGCGGCAATCAATTTTGTTTGTTTGGAAAGCAGCATCCCATTGCCAAAAACATCACCAGACATGTCGCCAACACCGACACAGGTGAAGGGCGTTGTTTGAATATCGTGATTAAATGATTCTCTAAAATGTCTTTTGACGGCTTCCCATGCACCTTTAGCTGTAATACCAATGTCTTTGTGGTCGTAACCTGCTGAACCTCCAGAGGCAAAAGCATCATCAAGCCAAAAGTGGTTTGCTTGGCTGATGGCGTTGGCTGTATCAGAAAAAGTTGCTGTTCCTTTGTCTGCCGCAACAACAAAATAGGGGTCAGGGTCATCATGACAGATGACATTGTGGGGAGAACTTATTTTGCCGTTAATCAGATTGTCTGTAATGGAGAGCAAAGCTGTTATAAAGTCTATATAAGCTTGTTGTGCTGCTTCTATGATGACAGCACGGTCATTTGTTTGGGGAAGCCGATGGGGATAGAATCCACCTTTTGCACCTGCAGGAACGATAACCGCATTTTTAACTTGTTGGGCTTTGACTAAGCTAAGCACTTCGGTGCGATAATCTAATGCACGGTCAGACCAACGAATTCCGCCACGAGCGATAGGTCCAAAACGCAAATGGACCCCTTCAACTTCTGGTCCATAAACAAAAATTTCTCGGTAAGGGCGCGGTTCAGGCAAACCTTCAATCTGGCGCGGATTTAATTTGGTGGCTAAAATACGCCGTGGACTTCCATCAGGAAGAGGTGTAAAGGCATTCGTTCGTAAACTCGCCTCGATAAGGTTACAATAACGGCGTAAAATGAGATCATCATCTAAACCAGAGACTTTCCGTAATTTTTCTTCAATGCGCTTTTGAATGACTTGTTGGTTTTTTTCCCGTTCTTTTTCTGTATGGCTTTGATGAAATTTTAAATGAAATAAAGCATAAAGATCTTGGGTAATGTCAGGATAAGCATTTAAAGTTTGGGCAACGCGATCTTGCGAATAAGGAATTCCAGCTTGTTGGAGATAGCGCCCATAATGGCGCAAAATAACAATTTCATGCCAATCAAGCTCAGCTGTTTGGGTGAGAGCATTAAAGCCGTCATTATCAGCATTTTGTGCCCAAATGGCTTCAAAGGTTTCGGCGTGTTTTTGACCGTCTTTTTCAAAATCGATACAGCGTTGGAAAGTACTTTCTAGCTGCATATCATGAAGATACACAGAGCGCCCATTGCCATCTGGTAATTCAAGGGTTTGTTCAGCAATAACGCGAAACCCCATGTTTTCAAGGAGTGGTACACGTTTGGAAAGGGCAAGTGCTTCATGGCGGTGAAAAAGCCGAAGAGAAATGCACTGTTTTTCTTTGTTTTGTGCGTGATAAAAGATCACGAAAAGGGGCTTTTCATCATGAAGACTTAGAATATGTCCGGCATCGTTAATAGCGTCTTCAGCTGAAAATAAATCACGATAGCTATTGGGGAATTCACTGGCTAGACGTGTTTGTTGCTCTGTTATTTTCTTGTTAAGAGCGATGGCTTGAACCCTGTCTTCCCAACTTCGTGCAATCGAACGTACATGTTGTTCAAGTGTGGAGCGCTCGTGAAGAGGAACAGTTTCATTTCCTTTGCGATGGATGATATAATAGACACGTATAAGGGTGCTTTCCAAAAATAGCGGATAAGATTCAAAAAAGTCACCTTTATAAAGCTCAACAAAATGTTCGCCAACTTTTTCACGCAGGCTGCTGCTATATTGGTCACGCGGTACGTAGACAAGGATAGAAACAAAGCGTCCAAAAGAATCAGTGTGGGCAAGAACCCGTAAACGTGGGCGCTCATCTAATTGTAGAATAAGCTTAGTGTTTTCTGTCAATGTATCAACATCAGAGCGAAACATTTCATCTCTTGGATAGGTTTCTAAAGCACTGATGAGTGCTTTTCCTGAATAATCGGCGTGATTGTGTCCAAGACGTTGAATAATAGTTCGGGCTTTTTCTTTTAAGAAAGGAATTTGCAAAATAGAACGTGTATAAGCTGAGGAGGTAAAAAGCCCTACAATGCGTAATTCTCCACAGAGTTGGTTTTCTTTATCAAAGATTTTAAGACCAATATAATCGAGCCAAACAGAACGGTGAATTTTGGAGCGGCTGTTCGCTTTTGTCACGATAAACAGATTATCGCTTTCCATGAAGGATAAAACTTCTTGAGGAGGTTCTTTCATGCTTTTATCGTCAATAATATGAATAGAAGCATCCGTGAGTATACCAAGTTCAATATTACTCGCTGTAAAGGATTTTAGGGGTTTTTGGTGTTTGATGAAGTTGTAAGTGCGCATACCAAGGAAAATGAAATTATCGTCCATTAGCCAGTGAAGAAACTCAATGGCTTTTTCGCCTTCTTGTTTGTAGTGCGGGGGAAGACTTATTTGGTAGGCATGAATATGCTTTTCAACTTCTTCAAGCATAGGTTTCCAGTCTTGTACAGCAGCATTAACCTGTTCAAGAACTAAGGTGAGTTCATTTTCAAGTTTTTGTATTTGCTGTTTGTTTAATGACTCGATGTGAATTTGCATCAGACTGATGCGTTTTCCAGAAGCACAATCAATAATGGGGTGTGCAATCAAATAGATATGGTTTTTGTGTTGATTAAAAACATTTAAAATAGAATCGAGAAGGAAGGGTTTGTTATCATTGACAAGCGTGATAACGGTTACAGGTCTGTTACTACGGGTTAAATTTTGTTCAAAGCAGATGGTGTTGTTTCCCGTCTGATGGAGATTAAAAGCTTTTACCGCGATGGCTGTGGCCTTTTTAAGTTCTTCATTTTCATAATAAGCAATATCTTCTTTATCGGTTTGGGCAAAAAGGATTTGTTCTATTTTATCTTGGGTGTTTTTTGTTTCTGTTTTTTTTTGTTGCAACACATTCACTCTCCCTTTTTGCTCTTAAGGGGTCTTTTCTTCTCTTTTTAAAAGCAGACCATTATATTTTTTATATACTGTAACACCTTCTTTCTGAAGAAAATAGCACTTTATTTAGAAAGAATGAGTTTGTTTTTGCTATTTTTAGTAATATTTTGTACTTTAAAGAAATATTTTGCTTCAAGGAAAGGGCATTTTTAGTATTTTTGTATGTTAATAGTTTGTTTTTTAAACTATACAAAATGAAAGTAAAAAAAGAAGCAAAAGTAAAGAGAGAATGGCGCATTTACCAGAAAGACTTTTAAGTGGTTACCAAAACTTTATAAACAATCATTTTTTATATAAAATAGCAGATTATCAGCAATTGGCGATTGAGGGGCAGAAACCTGAAGTTTTGGTCATTGCTTGTTGTGATTCGCGTGCAGTACCAGAAATGATTTTTGATGCTAAGCCAGGGGAAATTTTCACTCTGCGCAACGTGGCGAATGTGGTTCCTCCTTTTTCTCCTGATGACCAATATCACGCAACATCAGCAGCTCTTGAATATGCTGTGCAATTGCTTGAGGTGAGACATATTGTCGTTTTTGGTCATGCCCATTGTGGAGGCATTCGTACTGCTCTTAATGAGACATATAAATCTTTATTATCAAATGATTTTATCGGTCAATGGATAAGTCTCTTAGCTCCAGCAGCAGAAATCGTTTTGAATAATAAGTCGCTGTCTTGGCCAGAAAAACAGACGGCATTAGAGCAGCTTTCTATTCGCCATTCGTTGAGAAATTTAGAGACGTTTCCGTGGATAAAGCTTCGCAAAGATCAAGGTTTTTTGACATTGCATGGGGTTTGGTTTGATATCTCTAGCGGAAAATTATGGAGCATGGAACAGGAAACAGGTTGTTTTATGCGTGTTGAAGTTGAAAGTTTTGAAGTATAGTATTTGTTGTTTTTATTTCTTCGTATAAAAAGATATTTTATGATAAAACTTGACAAAGCTGGGGTTTTATTGTTTGAAGGAGCAAGCTTTCAGTGACAAAATTAACTTGGAGCCACCGACTGAGACCCCGGTTTAAGGGTATAAAGAGATCTCAGAGGTCAACATCCGACGGCGCGATGCGTTCTCGGATGCTATTTTGGTTTGTTTGTTATGCAACAATGAGGTAAATGATGTTTGAATCCTTGCAAGAGCGACTTGGTTCTATCCTGTCTCATTTGACGGGACGTGGCGCTTTATCGGATCAGGATGTTGTAGAGGCGCTGCGTGAAATTCGTCGCGCTTTATTGGAAGCTGATGTTGCTCTTGATGTTGTGCGCTCTTTTACCGATAGAGTTCGGGAAAAAGCTGTTGGGGCCGAAATCGTTAAATCAATTAAACCAGGCCAAATGGTGGTTAAAATTGTTCATGATGAATTGGTTCATATTCTTGGAAATGAAAGCGTTCTGAGTGATTTAAATGCACCAGCTCCTGTTGTTATCATGATGACTGGTTTGCAAGGTTCGGGAAAAACAACCACAACAGCAAAGCTTGCAAAACGTTTTACTGATAAGCACAATAAAAAAGTTCTCATGGCGTCATTAGATACACGCCGTCCCGCTGCACAGGAGCAATTACGCCAATTGGGAGAGCAGGCAAAACTTGCAAGCTTGCCTATTATTGCGGGTCAGCTGCCCGTTGATATTGCATCACGTGCCGTGCAGGCTGCTAAATTGGGTGGTTATGACGTGCTTCTTCTTGACACAGCAGGACGTAATCATATTGATGAAGCTTTGATGCTCGAATTGGCTGAAATTAAAGCATGTTCCCTTCCTCATGAGATTATGTTGGTGGCTGATAGTTTGACGGGGCAAGATGCCGTTCATCTTGCTCGTTCTTTTGATGAGCGTGTAGGGATTACGGGGATTATTTTAACACGGATGGATAGTGATGGGCGTGGTGGCGCTGCTCTTTCTATGCTTGCTGTTACAGGTAAACCAATTAAAGCAATTGGAACTGGTGAAAAAATAGATGCTTTAGAAGAATTTCATCCCAGTCGTATTGCTGATCGTATTCTCGGAATGGGGGATATTGTTTCTTTGGTTGAAAAAGCTGCTGAAACAATGGATCACGAGAAAGCTGCTGCTTTTGCAAAAAAAATGCAAGCCGGAAAATTTGATCTGAATGATCTTGCAGAACAGTTGCAGAAAATGAAAAAACTGGGTGGAATGGGCGGTATTATGGGCATGTTGCCAGGAATGGGGAAGGTCAAAGAGCAGATTGCGGCTGCGGGGTTTGATGATCGTTTGTTTGATCGTCAATTGGCCATTATTTCATCTATGACACCCAAAGAGCGGGCGAATCCAGAGCTTTTAAAACATAGCCGCAAACAACGAATTGCTAAGGGGTCTGGTACGACAGCGGCTGATATTAATAAACTTTTGAAGATGTATCGCCAAATGGCTGATATGATGAAAGCCATGGGTGGTAAAGGAAAAAGTGGTTTTATGGGAAAAATGTTGGGAGGCCTTGGTTCCAAAATGGGTTTGGGTGGTATGGGAAACTTGGGAGGGGATTCTCCAGCTATGCCGGATTTGTCGGGATTGGATCCAAAGCAATTCTCAATGCTTCAAAAGCAAATTGAAAATGGTAATGGAGGGAAGCTCTTGCCCGGACTTCCTAAGCGTGGACCTACATTTCCTGGTCTTTCCAATGGCATTGTCGATGGGGGAAATTTTCCTCAGCATCCTAAGAAAAAATAAGATGTAAAGAGGGAAAGGAATATAATGCAGGAAACAGTATTAAACGAATTGGCACATTTACGAGCATCCATTGATAATTTTGATGCAACCTTGATTCATATCTTAGCAGAGCGGTTTCGTTGTACGAAAGCTGTTGGGCGCTTAAAAGCGCGTTATGATTTGCCTAAAGTAGATCCTCTGCGTGAGCAATATCAGGTAGCACGTTTGCGGCAATTGGCTATAGATAGTCATCTTGATCCTGATTTTGCTGAAAGATTTTTAAAATTTATTATTAAAGAAGTTGTGAGTCATCATGAAGTTATTGCTGAAGAGCAAAAAATAAAAAAAGTCAATTTAAACGAAAGCCAGAGCTGACAATAGGAGATAAAATATGGCATTGAAAATTCGTTTGTCCCGTGGAGGTTCAAAAAAACGTCCTTACTATCATATCGTCGTTGCAGATGTTCGTAGTCCGCGCGATGGGCGGTTTCTTGAACGTGTTGGTGCATGGGATCCAATGTTGCCTAAAGATGGACCGAGGGTGAAACTTAATGAAGAACGTATCCAATATTGGCTTGCGCAAGGGGCTCAACCAACAGATCGCGTTTTACGGTTTTTAGATGCAGCTGGCTTGAAAAAGCGTCCAACTCGTAATAATCCACATAAAGGTGAACCGGGTAAAAAAGCACAAGAACGTATAGCAGCAGCAAAGCAAGCGGCAGAAGAAGCAGCGGCAGCGGCTGAAGCAGAATCTGCTACAGCATAAGAAGCATAGTTGTTTAATCAACGTGTTTTTAAAAGCTTTAGAAAAATAAATATTATCCGTTTTTGTCTATCAAAAACGGATTTTCTTTAAAAAGTTGCTTGTTTAAATCGCGCTGGTTTTTTAAATCAATGGTTTTAAAAATCAATGGCGCGGCCTTTAATTTCCCAGTCTCCATAGCGGGAAGGGTCTTTGCCGCCGCGTCCGCCGTTTTCTAAAGGTTGTTCTTTTTTTGTTGCGCGTTTTCGTCTTTCTTCAGCTTCTTTAAGGGCGCGTTGTGCTGCGGGAGAAAGAGATTGCTGTTTAATGACAGTTGCATTTTTTTTGCTTGTTTTCTCATCTTTTTTATTCATTTTACACCTATTCCATTGAAAAAGCAGAAAGAAAACACCATCATATAGTATTGATTGACTTTTATCATGGAGTTTTTTGAGTAATGAATATAATGCGTACAGCTATGCTTTTGGCTTTTTTAACTGCTCTCTTTATGGGAGTTGGTTATCTTGTTGGAGGGGGTGGTGGCATGGTCATTGCTCTTTTAATGGCAAGTGGTTTAAACTTTTTTTCTTATTGGAATTCAGATAAAATCGTTTTACGCATGTACGGGGCGCGTGAAGTTGATCAGCATTCAGCACCAGTTTATTATAAGATTGTAAGCGATTTAGCTAAAAAAGCTTCTCTTCCTCAACCAAAGGTTTATGTCATTGAGAATGCACAGCCAAATGCTTTTGCGACGGGACGTAATCCGCAAAATGCAGCTGTTGCTGCAAGTACTGGGTTGTTAGAGCGGTTAAGCGCTGAGGAAATTGCCGGCGTTATGGCGCATGAGCTCGCACATATTGAGCATCGTGATACGTTAACAATGACTCTAACCGCAACGATTGCAGGGGCAATTTCAATGCTTGGTAATTTTGCTTTCTTTATGGGAGGACAGCGTAATTCTTCAGAAGATTCTCATGGCGCTGGGGCAATTGGAGGATTTATTGCATTGCTCGTGGCGCCTTTTGCAGCGATGCTGGTGCAAATGGCGATTAGCCGTACACGGGAATATGCTGCGGATCGTAGAGGGGCTGAAATATGTGGTAATCCTTTATGGTTGGCTTCGGCATTGCGTAAGATTGCTGATGGAGGATGTGGGGTATATAATGAAGAAGCAGAGCATAATCCAGCAACCGCGCATCTGTTTATTATTAATCCTTTGAGCGGTGAGGGAGCGGATAGTCTTTTTTCGACACATCCAGCAACTGCAAATCGTATCGCTGCTCTTTATCAGCAAGCAGAAGAGATGAAAGGGGCTCTTGCCAAAAGTGTGGGATGGAATAAAGAAGACGCTATACATGAAAAAAGCAGCGGGATGAACTATGGAGATTTTCATAGTGGTCAGACTCATGTATTAGGTGAACAGGAAAACAGTTCTTTTCAGCGTGTTACAAAACGTCCTTCTTGGCTTCGTTATGAAAATTCAAAAAGATCTCGTTCATAGAGTTATTGAGGGAGCTTTTGAGAAAACTGTGATATAAAGGTGGTGTTTTGAAACACAAAAAAGCGGGGCATGTGTCTGAAAAAAATGTTCCAGGATTAGCTGTTCGACAGGTGTGTGTGCGTCTTTTGGGGGCGGTAGTTGATAAGTACACGCCTCTGTCTGGTTTGACGGATAATGAACACGGACATCCACAATATTTGAAGCTTTCACAACGAGATCGTTTGTTATGTCGGGCTATTTTAACAGCTTCATTGCGTCATCGAGGGCAGATTATGGCGGCTCTCTCACGCTTTTTGGTGCGTCCTTTGCCTTCACAAGCACTTTCACTTCAGCATCTTTTGCATATCAGTGTTGCACAAATTCTTTATCTTGATATTCCCGATCATGCGACTATTGATTTAGCTGTCCGTGTGGCGAAACTTGATCCTCGAATGCGCCGTTTTTCAGGGGTGGTGAATGCTCTTTTGCGCAATGTTGCGCGTGAGGCAGAGCCTTTACGCCAACAAGTTCCTACCATTGAAGGTGTTCCAGCGTGGTTTGGACAGCTTTTAGTGTCAGCTTATGGAACAGAAAAGGCGCATAAGATTATCGCAATTCAAAGTGTGGAACCTCCTTTCGATTTGACAGTAAAATCTGATAGTGGTGGATGGGCTGAAAGGCTTGGCGGTGTGGTATTGCCCAATGGTTCTGTTCGATTGAAGCGTCTGGAGTGTTCTGTTTCTGATTTACCAGGCTATCGTGAAGGGTCTTGGTGGGTCCAAGATTTTGCAGCAGCTTTGCCTGCTTGTTTACTTGGGAATATTGAGGGTAAACGCGTTGCTGATCTTTGTGCGAGCCCTGGAGGAAAAACAGCACAATTGGCTTTGCAAGGGGCTGAGGTGACTGCAATTGAGCTTTCTGCTAACCGCATAAAGCGTTTAAAAGAAAATATGGAACGGCTTCATTTTTCAGTTCACATTTGGCAGGGCGATGTGAGAAATTTCTATCCCACACAGCTTTTTGATGTGGTTCTTCTTGATGCTCCTTGTTCTTCTACAGGAACAATCCGTCGTCATCCAGATATTTTATGGACGAAATCGAGGGAAGATATCGTCAAGTTAGCGGCGTTGCAATATGATTTGCTTGTCGCAGCAATTTCTTTGGTGAAGGTAGGGGGGCGGATTGTTTTTTCCAATTGTTCATTGGCAAGAGAAGAAGGTGAAGATCTTATTGAGAAAATTTTATCGACACGCAATGACATTGTTTTAGACCCTATTTATCCAGAGGAAATGGGAGCACTGGAACATTTGCTTTGTGGGGGGATGTTACGGACAACGCCTGCGGATTTTTGTCATAAAAATTTTGATGCTGAGAAAACCGTATTTTTAGGAATGGATGGTTTTTTTGCTGCGCGCTTACGAAAAATTGCTTAATTAACGCTTCATTTACAAAAATGGTCGAAATTGTATTTGATTCAGCATAAATGGAGATGAAATTTTGGCGGTTGCGGTAAAAGCTCCTCAGGTAAAAGTGGCAGCCTGTATCGATACGATACAGAATGTTATGCGGCGTTTATGGGTTGGACCATTGTTTCGTTGGCGATTTTCAGGGTTTCGTCCTCATAAAATTTTAGCGCATCCCATGGATTTGCATGTAGCAGATCCGATGATGGCGCATGAATTTTATCATGGTCGTTTTGCTTTTGCTGGTCACATTGTTCATTCTGGTGCTGTTTCGCCGTTTTCATTGGTTCCACCAACGCTAGAATGGGAAGCGGCTCTACATGATTTTCATTGGTTGCGCCATATGGAGGCAGCAGGAAGTGATTTAGCTTCTGCACATGCACGCTCTCTTTTAGAAGATTGGTTTGACCATGCTGGCAAGAAGGTAAAAGGGCTTGCTTGGAGTGGTCCTGTTGTGGCGCGGCGCTTGATTTCATGGATTTGTCATTCGAAAATGTTGTTAGAAGGGGCAAGTGAGCGGTTTGAAAAACGCTTTTTGCGTGCACTTGGTTTGCAATTTCGTTATTTGCGCGTGACAATTTGTAGTATGGAGCACAATGATCAACGTTTACAAGCAGCAGTGGCTTTGACATTCGCATCTCTTGCTTTGCCTGTTTCTGTGGCAGTGAAAAAAAAGGTACAAACCACACTTATAGAGGAGCTTTCCCGTCAAATCCTAGTTGATGGTGGGCATATTTCCCGTAGTCCTGTTATTTTGCTGAATTTGTTATCGGATTTATTGTCGTTACGGCATCTTTTTATGCGTAGCAATGAAACAGCACCCCGTATTTTGATTGATTCTGTTGAGCGTATGTTGCCAGCTTTACGATTCTTTATCCATGAGGATCAAACGTTGGCCCATTTTAATGGGGTTGGTCCCCTTGTATCGGAACGATTATCATCACTTTTGGAGCTTGATGAAACAGGAGGACATCCTTTTAGTTATGCCCGTTATTCAGGATTTCAGCGCTTAAAAGCCAATCAAACAACAGTGCTTGCAGATACAGGAAAGTTTCCACCCCGCTCTGTAGCACAGCAGGCTTGTTCGGGGTGTTTGTCTTTTGAAATGTCTTCACAAGGGCACCGTTTTATTATCAATACCGGTGTTAATCCTGATGGGCGGGAAGAGTATCGACATTTAGGGCGTGTTACTGCAGCACATTCAACAGCTACGCTTAATGATTGTTCAGTGGGTGCTTTTTATCATAAAAAGAAAAATGGCGCGCCATTTTTGTTTGATGGACCAACAGATGTTCAAGTGTGCCGTATAGAGGATTCAGAGAAGACAGGTTTTATTGCGAGTCATAATGGTTATGTGCGACCCTTTAATCTTATTCATGAGCGTGGTCTTATTTTGGCGACAAATGGAGATACGATCGAAGGTTTTGATCGCTTTTTTATGCCAAGTAAAGGGAGAAAAAGACACAAGAGTGTGCAAAATGAACAAAATTATGTTGCTGTTCGATTTCATCTTCATCCACAAGTTGAAGTTAACTATGATGGCAAACGTGTGTGTTTAGCCGTAAAGAACGAGAACGTGAAGAGCGAACAAATATGGTATTTTATATCGCCTGACGCAGATATTTGTCTTGAAGATTCGATTGATTTTGCAGAATTAACAGGTCCACAACGGACACAACAGATTGTTTTATATTTTCGTCCTGCATTTCAGGAAAAAGTTCGTTGGCGTTTTATCCGTAAAGCGTTTGATAAAAAATTAGAACATTGTTCCAACTCATAGTATATTGCGTTTTATATTGCGTGTCGCAAAACATTATTGTTTATTGTGGTAATATTCTCAAAATTTGAAGATCATATCAATTTTATACACGAAGCATTTTTTGGGAGTATGGGTTGGATGTTTTTAGGCAAGGTTTGCTCATAGAATCTCATGAGGTGATGCTAAAGGGATTGGCTTCAGAAAAAAAGTTTTTGAAAGACCCTTGTTGACAGATGAGTACTAGTTAAGGATTTTGATCCTTTAAAGATATGGAGAGAAAATTAAGTCGTTGCTTATCTTCGATAAGTTTTTAAGTGTGATGTTGGGATCAATATTTCTCTCTGAGAGAGTTGCATTAATAGGGCTACACTCCTCACGAAAAACAGAGCGCTATTGTATTGTATATTCACGGACTTATTTTAAAGAAAAATCCCTTAACGCTTCCAAGCCTATTTTGCGACGATGCCCGTGATGGGTATAACGGTAAATCCATTAAGCACCCCCCATCTTTACGCTTATGAAGGAGCAGCTCGGCACTATCACACTATTGATCAGTGTCCAATGTTTGTAACAAGCTCTTGGCACTAGAGAGGGTTCATAAGAGGCATTTTTAGCCTTTTCTTAATGGCTTTTATCCATACAGCTCCCCCCGCTTGTAACGTGCAGGCGAATGGTTTTGGTTGATTCAACATACATAGATTTGAAATGAGAGAAACTTACGGTATTCGGGGTTCTAATTTAATATGAATAACGCTAAATTATTATTACAAATCAAATGTTGTACATCACAGAAGCATTGAAAATTCGAGAAACAATACATTACAATGGCCAAGAAAAATAACCCTTCTGCTCTTTGTTATTATACTAAAAATGAAGTCATAATAACAAACCACAAAATGCGCACTTTTTTATAGCAAAGCATTCTCTCAAATATCTCAAACAATTTTCATAAAGATTTACGCGAATAACGTCGTGCAATTGAATCAATATCACCTCGACAAATTCCAAGATCGCTGAGTTCATATGTTGAAAGACGACTTAACGCATTAACGGTTCGACGATAACGGCGCCAATTACTATAAAAACGTAGAATATTCATATCCTCTACTCAAACTTTTCATTACACTCTTTAGTTTAAGAATAGAGTATATTACTAAAAAGAGTTGTGTTATAATATCATAGCAGGTATGCATCTACATACAAGATAATATCCCTTTAACATTTTCCTCATGCGAAAGGGTAACCATTAAAAATATCAACAAGAACATCTTATCCCTAACCAATGGCTAAATTATGTGCATTTTCTGCGGTGATAAACTTCTTCACGTGTAGATTCTTTGGATTGAATAACTGCTTCCATTTCAACAGTTATCAATAGTCATACGATAATTATGAAAAATTCCTTGAAACATTTGTCTCATACGAAAAGAAAAGCAGCAAAATTATTAATGGCGGAAGTGACGTGTTCCTGTAAAAACCATCGCTAACCCCTGTGCATCAGCAGCGGCGATAACTTCTTCATCACGCATGGAGCCTCCTGGTTGAATAACTGCTGTTGCTCCTGCTTCAGCTGCTGCTAATAAACCATCTGCAAAAGGAAAAAATGCATCTGATGCAACAACAGATCCTTTTGTGAGAGTTTCTATTAAGCCTGCTCTTTGCGCACTTTCTGCTGCTTTACTTGCAGCAATTTTGGCTGAATCGATGCGGCTCATTTGTCCGGCTCCAATTCCAACTGTTGCGCTATTTTTCGCGTACACAATAGCATTTGATTTAACGTGCTTTGCTACACGAAAAGCAAATTGAAGATCACGCATTTCATCTTGAGTTGGTGCCCGCTTTGTCACTACTTGCAATTTAAGATCATCGACTACCACGTTATCACGTGATTGCACTAAAATACCTCCTGCAAGTGTTTTCGCAAGAAGTCCTCCACAGCGTGGATCAGGAACTCCACCTGTAATGAGCAAACGAAGATTTTTTTTCTTGGCAATAATTTCACGTGCCGCCATTGTGGCATCAGGAGCAATAATCACTTCTGTGAAAATTTTAACAATCTCTTCAGCACATTCCTCATCAAGGATTTGATTTAAAGCAACAATTCCACCAAATGCCGATACATTATCACACATAAAAGCTTTCAAATAAGCTTCTTTCAAATTTTCTCCTTCCGCAACACCACAAGGATTGGCATGTTTAATAAGAGCGACAGCAGCGGTTTTTTGCGGATCAAATTCTGCCACAAGTTCAAAGGCTGCATCTGTATCATTCAGATTGTTATAAGAAAGCGCTTTGCCTTGTAAAAGTTTTGCTGTTGCAATACCAAAACGTTTTTCATTATTGCGATAAAATGCTGCCTGTTGATGTGGATTTTCTCCATAGCGCATAACGTTTTCAAGATGACCAGAAAAACTCTGCCACGATGGAGTTTCAATTTCTAAATCCCGTGCAAACCATGATGCTATTGCCGTATCATAAGCAGCGGTGTGTGCATAAGCGCGCATTGCTAGCTGATGACGCATAGATAAGCTTAAACATCCATTATGCTGCTTTAATTCAGCTAGAATCGAATCATAATCTTTTATCGCTGTTACAACACCGGTATAAGCATAATTTTTTGCCGCGGCGCGAATCATCGCCGGTCCACCGATATCAATATTTTCAAGAATCGTTTGCCCATCAGCTCCCGAAAGGATCGTCTCTTCAAAAGGGTAAAGATTCACCACCAAAAGATCAATTCCATGAATGCTGTTCTTTTCCATAGCTTCCCTATGGTTAGGATCTTCTCTTACCCCTAACAAAGCACCATGAATCAAAGGATGGAGTGTTTTTACACGCCCATCCATTATTTCAGGAAATCCGGTAACTTCAGCAACATCTTTTACGGGTAAACCAGCCGCTATGAGGGTTTTGGCTGTTCCTCCTGTTGAAATTAATTCAACATTGTAAGTAGCATGAAGGGCTTGTGCAAAAGCAACCACACCCGTTTTATCAGACACAGAAAAGAGAACACGACAAACCCGATGAAGATCAGGTACGGGAAAATTTTTGGCAACAACACCCATAACAGCAGCCTTAAAAATGAAAGAGTTAAAATTCTAGTAAAACAAGCTTATACATTTATAGCATAAGCCTTTAGCAAAATACACTGAAAGGATAAACTGTCTTTTTAGAATATAGGATGATTCACCTTTTTCTATTATCCTGTAAAAACCTCTCATTTGAGGTGTGGTGATAGGTATAAAAGTCTCATTGAGACATTAAATATTTTTTTGTTGCTTATAACTCAATATCTCATCTTCATAGCAGTTGTGAAACAAAAAATGTATCCGTATGTTCTTTGCTATATTAGATGAAGGCGAAAGTATTGCGTATATCAATTGGAGTAATCTCTGAAATGGGAAACAATATAATGAAGCAAGAATATAAAATTATAAAGGCAAAAATGAGTGCTCATCTTTTCTATTATTTTAAAATTTAGCTTTATATTTTTTAAAAGCGTTTATGACAATTCTTTTTAAGAGTGTCGCGTAAATCTTTTGTGGATGGTATAAAGTTCATTGTATGCTTATGATCTTTAATTTAACAAAGGCGCAAGTTGGTAGCTTTTATTCTCTTTATCAGTTTTCAAGATTCTAAAAATTTTTGTTACTTGAGATGGAAGAGGTATTTTTTTTTAGTTTTTTTGCCGTAGCAGAAAAAGAAAACCTCCTAACACACCAGTAGCTAAAATAAACCACGTGATTGCATAAACGAGATGATTATTTCGAAAATGGATAATCGTAAGACCAACGACGGGAAGTTTTGCTTGTGGAGATGTTTTTCTGGCATCAATGAAATAAGGGGCAACAGTGGACAAACCAAGTTTTTGTGCCATAGCGGGGAGATCGCGCGTATACCATAAATTTTTGTCAGGATTATTTTTACGCGGGAAAAATCCATTTTTTTCACTCATGCGTAATAAACCTATAATCGTTGTTTGTTCTGTGTCTGTGGTAGAATTTTGCTGAGATAAGGCATTTGTATGTGATTGCTCTGTGTTTTGAAAATTGTTACGTTCATCCATGGGGATAAAGCCACGGTTGATAAAGATCAGTGTATTATCAGCAGTTTTTAAAGGAGTCAAAACCCAATAGCCTGTAGTATTTTGAGCGGCAGCAGTGACTAAAATATTTTTATCTGTTAAAAATTTTCCTGTGATAATAACAGGTTGATATTCATATTTTTCAAAAGTAACATCTGACCATTGATTTTTTGGAGGGGCTTTTATGGGGGGCAAATGAATGCGTTGATTGGTACTGGTGATAAGATTTGTTTTCCAGTTTAACCGTTGTACTTGCCATATACCTAATGCACTGAAGAGAAGAAAAAAACAAATACATAAAGTTCCAAATAAAAAAGAAGAAAAACGGCAAGAATTTCCCTGAAGCTTTGTCATAGGGGGCTCTTTTTTGCTCATGATTTGTGCTTCCTTTCGGGACAATAGGCTTTTATTCTAACATGTATATATTAAAAAAAACATTTTGTACGCGTTTTGGTGGAATTTGCACGCCTTATTGAGGAAAAAGATGAAAAATGAGCCAACAAGAGATGAAAAAGGTTTTATAAAAGACTTGACCTTTTGTTGTCGACCCCCTATTAGAAAGAAACTTCCCAATGATGCCCGTTCAAGGTTGCATTGCGCGTGTTTTGCGTTCATTGTGTCCTTTGGGTATGGGGATTTGAAAGTTTCTTAGAGTTTAAGGGTGAAGTTTATGTCTCGTGCATGTGAATTGACAGGGAAGACGGTTCTGTATGGTAATAATGTTAGCCATGCGAATAATAAGACTCGGCGTCGTTTTTTACCAAATCTTTGCAATGTGACATTGATTTCAGAGGTGTTACAGCAAAGTTATCGCTTGCGTATTTCAGCAAATGCGTTGCGTTCTGTTGAGCACCGCGGTGGTCTTGATGGTTTTTTGATTAAAGCAGACGATAAAGAGTTGTCACAACGTGCGCGTTTGTTAAAACGCCAAATCGTTAAGAAAAAAGCTGAGCAAGAAGGTGAGCAGAAGGCTGAACAAGCAGCGTAATTTTCAGCGTTATTGTTTTTGGCTTTTTTCTTTTTGATCGCTCTGTTTTATTGGTTCCATATCCCAGGTTAAAAAAATGTCTTCAAGCGGTCCTTTATTAGAACAGCAAAAGAAAAGGTATGTTGTTTTTTCTATTTTTGCAATGTGCCTTGCTGTCACGGCTTCTAATATTTTAGTTCAATATCCTGTCTATTGGTTTGATTTGAATGAACTGTTGACTTATGGGGCTTTTACCTATCCATTTTCTTTTCTAATCAATGATTTGACCAATCGTTTTTATGGTCCATCTGCTGCGCGGCGTGTGGTTTATGCTGGTTTTTTTACGGGTGTCTTTGTTTCTTGGATATTGGCGACACCACGGCTTGCACTTGCTTCTAGTTTTGCATTTTTATTTGGGCAACTCCTTGATATTGTTGTTTTTACTCCTTTGCGACGTAAAACATGGTGGAAAGCACCTTTAGCAGCAGCGTTGGTTGGTTCGGCTTTGGATACAGTGCTGTTTTTTGCTCTTGCTTTTTCTAGCTCGTTTGCTGTTCTTGATAAGATAACAGGCTATGCTGATAGTTCACTAGTGGAGAGTACTGTTTTGGGAGGGATAGGCATGCCAGTTTGGTTATCGCTTGCTTTTGGTGATTTTTCGGTAAAAATTATTATGAGCCTGTTTATGTTGATTCCTTATGGAACAATTCTTAATATTGTAAAGCTTCCTCTTTATCAAAGTCCTTCAAAGGATGATTCTTCTTTTGTTTGTAACAAATAATGGTCTTTGTTCTTTTGTTTTGCTAAAGAAGAGGGGAGGGGATTTATGTCCTCTAAGGGCAGAATTTAAGCGGATTTATAAGAGGTATTTTGATTCTTTTCTCAAGTTGTATTTATCCATACATCATCTATGCTTACGATGTGTAAGGAAATGGTTTTGACTGATTCAGTATGGGATAAGAGCATCTTATCAGCATTAAAAACAGATAATAAAGCTCTTATAAAGGATCAAAAATGTTTTGTTAAGAGTTGTGATGTCTTACTTATGATTATTTGAGCTATAAGAAACTTGGTTCTTATAAAGGAAAAAACATTTCGATATACATTTGGGTAGTATATAAATAGAAAAATAAATACCAATGGTATCAAGTATTTTTTGACAGTTTTAAAATTTGGTTATACTGATATTTATCATTATTTTAGTAACAAATGTTTGTGCAGATATGTTAATGAATTTACAATTTGTTATAATGCGATCTCTGTAGAATTTGGCAAACGCTTCGAGTGTTTATTTTAGATAATTGTAGGTTAGAAATGCGATACTTGGAGCTGATAGTATGAATAAAATGATAAATCAAACAGATCATACAGAGGCTTTATTTGATAATTTTGTATTAACTTCCTTGAAAAAACAGAGAGAGACTAGGGAGTTGCCTATTGTAAAATCACTTCTTCGTTATCCGGGAGGGAAAAGTCGTGCTGTTCCTATGATTATTAATAACTATATAAGGAAACAGAAAACTTTATGTTCTCCTTTTGTAGGAGGCGGTTCAATTGAATTAACCTTAGCAAAAAGAGGAACAAGGGTTTATGCTTATGATGCTTTTAAGCCGCTTGTTATTTTTTGGCAGATGCTTTTGAAAGATGCTTCAGCTCTTGCAGAAAAAGTGAGAGAATATGAAGATATGACTCCCGTAATGTTTTATAATCTCCAAAAAACTTTTGGGAATATTAAAAATCAATTAGAGATTGCTGCCGTTTTTTTGTTCTTAATCGTTCTTCTTTTTCCGGAACGACACTTTCTGGTGGTATGTCTCCAGGACACCCCCGATTCAATTATCGTTCTATTGAACGGCTTAAAGATTTTAAGATTGAAAACTTCATAGTGGAACACAGAGATTTTACAGAAAGTATTCCTAAACACTCTAACGATTTTCTTTATTGTGATCCTCCGTACCTTATTAATCAAAAACTTTACGGTCACAAAGGCGATAAACATAATTCTTTTGATCATCAAGCTCTTGCTGAACTTTTGAGAAAGCGTCAAGGATGGGTTTTATCTTATAATGATTGTGTGGAAGTTAGAGAACTTTATAAAGGACATACAATACTTAATCCTGAATGGACTTACGGTATGGGAAACAATAAAAAATCAAATGAACTCGTAATTTTGAGTAAGGATCTTTAGGAAATTGCATGAATCAGGTAGAAAATGGAAAAGCCTTTGAATATGCTTTGGCTATGGGTTTTAAAAAAGCAACAAAGGCTTCTATAGAGTTTAATTCGTCTTTTCAAATAGCGGAGTCTTTTTATAATTTATTTAATGATACTGAAAAAAGGCTTTTAAATCTTGCTTCTATTGAAGCAGCCATTTTTTACAGTTACATGATAAAAATATTAGAAACACGAAAACTATTGTTCTTCAGGAAGATTTTGTTGGGATCAAAGGAGATGTCCGTGATATTATTTTAAAAGTTCCTGAAAATCCTATTGGTATTTCTGCAAAACATAATCATAGCGCTATCAAACATCCTCGCCTTTCCAGTAAAATAGATTTTGGTAAAGAATGGACAGGTTATTCTTGTAGCAGCGTTTATTTCAATGAAGTTAGTCCTATTTTTGATTATTTAGCAGAGCTTAGAGATAAGAAGATGTTCTTTAGAGATATAGAGGATAAAGACAGCAGAGTTTATCTTCCAATCCTAGAAGCTTTTTCTAAAGAACTTCAAAGGCTTTGTTTAGATTATCAAGATAAATTTGTGAAGCTATTGTTTCAGTATGTTATAGGTTCTTATGATTTTTATAAGATTATGATAGATACAAGATCTAAACAAAAACGGGTTATTATTCAGTCTTTTAATTTGAATGGCACTCTAGGATATGGTCGTAAATGGAAAATTCCAAGCAAAATTTTATCCGTTGCACTAAAACCAGAAAGTAAAAACAAACTCATTATAATTTTTGAAGATGGTTGGAGCATTTCTTTTAGGATTCATAATGCATCCAGTAAAGTAGAAGCTTCCTTAAAGTTCGATATTCAATTTGTGGGATTATCTTCTCAGGTTGTTAGTCATCAAATTCCGATGGTTTAATGATAGAGATAATTTTTTAAAATGTAATCGTTGCTGATTCAAGGCAGGTTTATTTCTTATGAATATGAGTTCTTTTATCACTAAAAAGTATTTCTAATTGTTTTGTTATGGCGTCGGCGAGTTCTTCAGCATTCATAATTGTTACAGCACGTTGATAATAACGTGTGACGTCATGACCAATTCCAATGGCAATGAGTTCGATAGGGGAGTGTGTTTGGATTTCTTGAATCACTGCGCGTAAGTGTTTTTCTAAATAATTGCTGGAGTTGACCGATAGTGTCGAATCGTCAACAGGAGCACCATCAGAAATGACCATGAGGATGCGACGTTGTTCACGCCGTGATAAAAGGCGTTGATGAGCCCAAATCAAAGCTTCTCCGTCGATATTTTCTTTTAATAATCCTTCTTGCATCATCAAACCTAAATTGCGTCGTGCGCGACGCCATGGGGTATCAGCACTTTTATAGATGATATGGCATAAATCATTGAGGCGTCCAGGATTATGGAGTTTGTTTTGGGTAAGCCATTGTTCGCGCGATTTGCCCCCTTTCCAAGTTTTGGTGGTAAAACCTAAAATTTCAACTTTGACACCACAACGTTCAAGAGTTTGTGCCAAAATATCAGCACAACTTGCAGCAACGCTAATGGGGCGTCCGCGCATTGAGCCAGAATTATCAATGAGGAGTGAAACAACTGTGTCCCGAAATTGGGTGTTGCTTTCCATTTTAAAAGAAAGGGGTTGCATGGGGTCAATAATTAGACGTGGAAGCCGTGTTGTATCAAGATATCCTTCTTCAAGGTCAAAGTTCCAGTTGCGATTTTGTTGCGCCATCAAGCGGCGCTGGAGACGGTTTGCTAAACGTCCAACGATGTTTTGCAGATGATTGATTTGCTTATCAAGATAACGGCGTAAGTGATCTAACTCGTTTTCAGAACAAAAATCTGTTGCTTCCAAAATTTCATCAAATTGACGGGTGAAGATTTTATAATTGCCAAGTCTTTGCATTTGTTCCGAATCAGAAAAAAGGTGTTTGGGTTTGCTCGGCTTTTCTTGCCAAGGTCCATTTTTTTGCTCGCCGTCAGCTTGATCATTGTTGTTTGATTGTGTCGCTTGTGTTTTTCCATCATCTTGCACATCACTTTCTTGTTCAGTGCTGGTTTGTTCTTCACTTTGAGCGTGTTTTTTGTTGTTACTCTCTTCTTCTCTTTGGTCTTGAGGTTCACACGCATTTTTTAATTTTTTATTGTTTTCATTGTTAGAAGCTTCAGCTTGTTGCACTGTCATTTTGAGTGTAACAAGCATTTGGCGAACAATCTGTGCAAAAGCTTGTTGGTTGTAAATATAATGTGGGAGTTCATTGAGTTCTGCTGCTGCTTTTTGTTCGAGCTCTTTACGCCACAATTCTAAGACAGAACCCGCTTCTCTTGGAGCTGCGCGCTTTGTTATTTTTTCACGCAATAAAAGTGCAATCGCTTCTTGGATGGGGGCTTCACTTTGGTTGCTAATCTTATGATAATGGGCTCTTTTGTATTTATCGGCGAGCATGACATCAAGATTTTTTGCAAGTCCCTCCATGGCTAAAGTACCAATTGCTTCAACACGTGTTTGTTCGAGGGCATCAAAGACGGCACGTGCTTCTGATTCTAGTGGAGCAAATTGCATGTGAATACGGTTATCATGCCATGCTTTGCGTAGAGCCATGGAATCACCTAATCCGCGGGTAATGGTGATGTCTTTATTCGTTGCGTATTGAGGTAATTCTGGTAAACGCGCGCAACTTTCGCTTAAAGATGGTCGGTTATGACTAAAGGAAACTTCAAGGTTGTTTGTGCCTGCAATTGCACGCATACAGGTGGAAAGTGCTTTTTTAAAAGCTTCAGCATTAAGAGTGTTGTTGGAAGAGTCCTTTGCCAGATTTTTGTTGTCGCCAATATCGGTAGCCATGAGTGACAGATTCCTTAAGGCGAAACACCATGAATGAGTGATTCGGGAAGCTCTTGTCCAAAGGCGCGTTGATAAAATTCTGCAACAGTGGCACGTTCGAGTTCATCACATTTATTGAGAAAGGTTAATCGGAAGGCAAAGCCGACATCTTGAAAAATTGTTGTATTTTCTGCCCAAGTAATGACGGTACGTGGACTCATGACAGTTGAAAGATCTCCATTGATAAAAGATTGGCGTACCATATCAGCAACATGAACCATTTGTGAAATTGTCTTTTTTCCCTCAGCCGTTTGAAAAGATTTGACCTTTGAACAAATGATATTAACCTCTTTATCATGGGGTAAATAATTGAGTATCGTAACAATAGACCAGCGGTCCATTTGAGCTTGATTGATCTGTTGGGTACCATGATAGAGACCGGTTGTATCACCAAGACCAATGGTGTTTGCCGTTGCAAAAAGACGAAATGCTGGATGGGGAGAGATGACACGGCTTTGATCAAGTAAGCTTAGTTTTCCAGAGGTTTCAAGAACGCGTTGGATAACAAACATAACATCGGGACGCCCCGCATCATATTCGTCGAAAACAAGAGCAATATTATTTTGATAAGCCCATGGCAAAATGCCCTCTTTAAATTCAGTGATTTGTAAGCCATCTTTTAAAACGATAGCATCTTTTCCTACAAGATCGATACGACTTACATGACTATCAAGATTAATGCGAAGACAAGGCCAGTTAAGACGTGCAGCAACTTGTTCAATATGCGTTGATTTCCCTGTACCGTGATAGCCAGAAACCATTACACGGCGGTTAAAGGTAAAACCTGCGAGAATCGCTAAAGTTGTTTGCTGATCAAAAAGATAATCAGGATCGATATCAGGAACATGGGGACTTTTTGTGCTAAAAGCAGGGACTTTCAGATCTGTTTCAATATGAAATAGATCGCGAGCACAAAGTGTAATATCGGGCAAATTTTCAACGGTAAGATTTGTCATTATGTTTCTGGAAGGGAGAGGACGCTATTTATTCATTAGAAACGATACAAGAGTTAAAGTATTTATGCAATGCTCTATAATGAGAGCCTTAGATATTGAAGAAAGATTTTTTTACGTATTCTATAATGTTTTGCAAAAAAAGTAACATTTTGCGCAAATAATGATGGTCTAAATGAAAATAGACTCATATAAGCGCATGTTTTCAGCACAAACCAGACTTTTTTAGCAAATTGTAAGCATGTAAAACATCACGAAAGCGCTCTTCTGAAGCACGATTACCACCATTGGAATCAGGATGGTGCTTTTTTACCAACTCTTTATATTTCATTTTGATGTCTTCTGCTGAAGCGTTTGCCTGTAGTCCCAGTGTATCAAAAGCTTTTGCTTCTAAGGGCTTTAATTTTCGTGAGAACTTATTGTTTGAATGCTGCCCAGTAAAAAGCGTGAAGGGATCGCGCATGCGATTTTGATAGGCAGCTGTGCCAGAGCGAATCTTTGCATAATTCGCGGCTGTTTTTTTCGATGTACCATTGCTCAGATCTGTAGGCCATGTCGGACGATGTCCTGTGAGAGCATCCTTTTGAAATTTTGCGATATCTTTATTGCTAAGACCAGAGAAGTAATTAAAATTTTTATTATAGGCGCGGACGTGTTCAATACAAAAATATAAATATTGTCCTTCGTGATTTCGACCTGCTGGTGCTTTATGGGACCCTGTTTTTTCACAACCTTCCCACTGACACTGTTGTGCTTCTGGCTCAGCTTTTTGTTTTTTATTTGAGCTTATGCGAATTGAATCGAATAATTTAGATGTTATTGTCATATTATTGGTTTATGCAAAATTGATTAATTTTACAAGAATTGACTTTTGAAAAATTTGTTTTCACACTTATTCTATTATGAAAAAGGTGTATTTTTGCACGTTCATTTTGTTTGAGGAATAAAAAATGTTTATAGAAACAATAATTCAAAGAAAGCTTCAGGATGCTTTTCATCCGCAAAAGCTTGAAGTGATTAACGAAAGTCATCTTCATGAGGGACATCCTCATAATGAACATGCTTTTGATGGTAAAGGAGAAACACATTTTCGAGTGAAAATTTTATCTTCTTCTTTTTCTAATATGACACGCGTAGAAATACATCGAGCGATTTATAAAGTTTTACAAGAAGAGTTAGCTACTTGTGTTCATGCTTTGGCACTTGAGGTTGAAACACTCTAATTTTTTGATGAGACGTTTTTAGGAACGGGGATGGGCCTTTTGATAGATTTTTAACAAATGGTCTGTATCGACGTGGGTATAGATTTGTGTGGTGGAAAGACTAGCGTGCCCAAGAAGCTCTTGAATCGTGCGCAAATCTCCCCCCCGTGATAAAAGATGGGTGGCAAAAGAATGGCGCAGTGTATGAGGCGTTGCAGTTTCTGGTAAACCAAGGCTTGCTCGTAAGTTGCGTACAGTTTTCTGAATAATGGCGGGCTGTAGGGGACCGCCTCGTGCCCCGCGAAATATGGGTTGGTTATCCACTAAAGGATATGGGCAACATTTGAGATAATTTTGTACAGCTTCGTAAACAATTTTGATGAGAGGAACAAGGCGTGTTTTGCCGCCTTTTCCTGTTATAAATAAACTTGTTTTTTTAGGATCAGAAAATTGTTCTGGTGTGAGGCTTAAGGCTTCTGATATTCGCATTCCACAGCCATAGAGAAGCATGAGGACAGCCGCATTACGAGCGCTAATCCAAGGTTCATTTTCTAGCTGGTTTTCTTGTTTGACTATGTGAAGTGCTGATTTGATCGCTAAAGGTTTTGGGAGCGATCTTGGGTGTTTGGGGCTTCGGATAAGCTGAGCCGCCGGAACATTGACGATTCCTTCACGTGATAGGTACTTGAAAAAAGAACGGATGCCTGCTACTCCGCGGCTTAAAGAACGAGCACTTACATTGTTTGTACGCCGATAAGCAAGATAAGCACGCAAGTCACTGATGCGTAAATGAGCAAGATCTGTAAGGGTTGGTGTATGATTTAAGTGTTGACAGAGAAAAGACAAAAATTGCCGCGTATCACGTTCATAGGCTTGCACTGTTTGTGCTGACATACGACGTGTTTGGGTAAGACACTCTAACCAATTTTTCCTTGCGTTTAAAAGTGCATGGTCTGCTGGAATGAGAGGAATATTTTCATCTTTTCTCTTGTCGTTTTTGATGGGCATTATCTAGTTGAGAGTTTCTTTCTTTTTAGATTTTTCATCGTTAGAATGACCATTCTTGTTTTGGGGTTGCTCTTCACGATTGATAAGTTGCTTTTCACCTTTGAGAGAGAGTATTTTCACAAGATTGTGTGTTGACATCAAATGCGCAAAAATTAATCCTAAAAAGCCATTTTTATGAAGTTTGGCAAGTTGACTTGCTGATAATTTATTCAATTTTTCTTCATCAACAACCCAAAAATGTTCCAATTGCGCTGAGAGACCTTTATCGTTTTTCACATTGATGGATTTTTGGCTTAGAAGATCCATTTCTACAAGAACATCAATAAACTCAGAGGTTTTCTCCATAGCGATTTTAAAACTTTCAAGAAAGCGAATACGTTCTTCCATAAAAGGAGAAATAGAGCCATCGGAATTAAAAAGTTCTGTTCCTGCAACTTCATTAAACATACCGGACTGTTGATCAAAGCAGACAGAAAGTTCTTTTTCATTGCTAATTTGTGCCAAAACAAAAGGATAGCGACGGACAAAAGCAGGAACATAAGTATTGTTTTTCCAACTTTTATCAGAAGCGATATAGTCATTTTCGTCATTAGAAAGACCGACAAGAGCTGCGGATGTGTAG
The DNA here is from genome assembly GCF_042194035.1 of Bartonella sp. OC16QHHD. Taxonomy (NCBI): domain Bacteria; kingdom Pseudomonadati; phylum Pseudomonadota; class Alphaproteobacteria; order Hyphomicrobiales; family Bartonellaceae; genus Bartonella; species Bartonella sp. OC16QHHD. The sequence goes on from NZ_JBHIMJ010000014.1 coordinate 287,982, forward strand.
TGCCGTTTTTTTTGTTCATCTTCGGCGCACATAAATAAAATAGGATAGTCTAGTGCTGCTTGAAAATATTCAGTACTTGCTAAAGGAACCCAATGAGTATCCTTGGCAAAAGACATATCACTTGGAGGAGCAAATTTTAGATTTTTATGGGAAATTTTGTTGATTGGTGTGATATCTTTGTAAAATAGCATAATATTTGCCATAAGACTTTCTCCTTTATTAATTTGTTTTTGTTACCAAGAAAGGTCTTTTAGAAGATTGTCTCATATGGCAACAAGATTGAATAGAAAACTATAAGATTGAAGGGTTCATTTTTGAGAGATAATATTTTTGCATGAAGTATAATAAAGAAAAGCTTAAAAATAAAGTCTATCTTGCCATTATTGGTATGCCTCATGGTATAAAAGGAGATGTTTTTGTTAAAATTCTAAGTGCTGAGCCACAGCGTTTCAAGTTTTACAGCACTCTTTATGATGATATGGGGCGTTCTTATGAAATTGTAACTCTTCGCATACAAAAAAATAAGGCGATTGTACGTTTTAAAGGGGTAGAAAATCGTAATGCGGCTGAGTCTTTAAAAGGTATTCGCCTTTATGTGGCGCGCGATCAATTAATTGATGATTTGATGGAGGATGAGTTTTATCAAGTCGATTTAATAGGCTTGTGTGTCCAAGATTGTGGGGGAAAAATCTTAGGTGAAGTGTGTGGTTTTTTTAATTTCGGGGCTGGTGATTTGCTTGAAATACGTTTGAATACAGGTAAAAGAGTTCTTATTCCCTTTAGTAAGGCGGCGGTACCAGAAATTTGTATGGATTCTGGTTTTCTTGTTGTTGATTCCATGGCCGCTGGTTTAATTGATGGGGGAGACAATGATAAAAAGGAAATAGCTTGAATCTAAAAATAAAGATGAAGGTAAAAAACAACAGATGAATTTCGTCAATAAAAAGTGGAATGTGTGAAAATATTAAAAATGCTCTTTTGAGCAGATATTGTAAGCACTTTATCTCGAAATAGTCCTGAATTTTTAGAGTCTTTTTTAGTGCAAGTATTTAGAAGGATCGTATTGAATATGGCGCAGATCAAGGAGACTCAAATTAACGCTATAGCGTTAAAAGTCTTGTTTGTGCTATTTTTGCTATTAAGAGTCTGTTTAAGAAAATAAGGATAAGAAATAAAATGAAGTTTCAGGCGCGCGTTTTAACCCTTTATCCTGAAATGTTTCCTGGTTTTTTAGGGTATTCTTTAGCAGGGCAAGCTTTAGAGCGTGGAATTTGGTCACTGGAGACGGTACAGATTAGGGATTTTGCTTTAGACAAACACCATAGCGTTGATGATAAACCTGCTGGTGGGGGAGCTGGTATGGTAATGCGGGCGGATGTATTGGCGGCTGCTCTTGATTGCTGTCCACAGGATTCGCCAAGATTGTTGATGAGTCCACGTGGACGCCCTTTTGACCAAGCTTACGCGCATAGCTTGGCTCGTGATACGGGTGTAACGTTAGTTTGTGGACGTTTTGAAGGGGTTGATGAGCGAGTCATAGAAGCACGAGAATTAGAAGAAGTTTCTATTGGTGATTATATTCTTTCAGGGGGTGAAACAGCTGCATTGGTTATCTTAGATGCTATTATACGTCTTCTGCCTGGAGTGATGGGGAATGCAGCTTCTGCAAGGTGTGAAAGTTTTGAAAATGACTTGCTGGAACATCCGCAATATACCCGCCCTTCTCTTTTCGAAGGGCGGGGTATTCCGCCTGTATTGCTCTCAGGTCATCACAAAGCGATCGCAGATTGGCGTCAAAGCCAAGCCGAATTGTTAACACGTCAACGTCGCCCTGATCTTTATGCGCGTTATAATAAAAATCATCAGAAAACTTGATTCATATGATAAGGTGGTGTATTGCATGGCTCTCTTTTTAGAGAGTTTTTTATAAAAGGTTTTCTGTAGTTCCAAAATTAAAATGAAGGAATGGTGTATTCGCTCCTGTGTAAGACATAGCCTAAAGAGCTCCTTATTCTTAATAAAGGCTTTTTTGGTAAGAGTTGAGCGCTCTGACTGTTCGATAAAGAACATGAAGGATAAAAGAAATGAATATTATCGCACAGCTTGAAGCTGAACAATGTGCAAAAATTGAAGAAAAGCGCCAATTTCCAGCATTTCAGCCAGGAGATACAGTCCGTGTTATGGTGCGTGTGACAGAAGGTACACGGACGCGTGTTCAGGCTTATGAAGGTGTCTGTATTGCGCGTTCAGGCGGTGGGTTGAATGAGACCTTTACAGTACGCAAGATTTCTTATGGTGAAGGGGTGGAGAGGGTATTTCCTGTTTATTCTCCTTTGATTGAAGGTGTTGAGCTGGTGCGCCGTGGTAAAGTGCGCCGTGCAAAACTCTATTATCTACGTGGCTTGAGAGGTAAAGCTGCACGTATCGCTGAAAAGAGAGATTATCGGAAAAAAGCTGAAAAGGTTGTTGAGAAAGTAGAAGCAGCATCTGTCAGCACAGATGTTGAAAAGAAAGTTTCTGAGTAAAGATTATATCGGCTAAACTTTATGCAAAAGCGGCTTTTATGCCGCTTATTTGTGTCTTTCTTGATTCGTTTTGCCTTTTAAAGGGCTTGGAGTGGACATAAAAATGTTCAATCTATCAATTTTTCCTCTTTTTATTCTTAATTATGGGTGCAATTTAAGAGACCATTGCATATATCGTGGATACTCAAAAGGATAAGTTTAATCTGAAAAAATGTCTGTTTATATTTGGAAAAGATTTTAGACCTTTGACGTGAAGATAAAAGTGTATTAGATTAAGGCGAGTTTTGCGGATCATATCCGGAGAGTAATCGGTTTTTTTATGCGTGACCTTTAATCCGTTATTTGAGACAACCGACCTGTAATATCGGTATCTTGAGATGCCAAACAAGTAAAAACGAGAGAGTATGTTTAGTCGTTTTGCGCGAACTTTCTCGTTCATTGCGGTTGCAAAAACCAGGTCAGGATATTTTATGATAGAGACAACTAGGATAAAAGAGCGCCCCCGTTCCCCTCATATAAGTATTTATCGTTGGACAATTACTATGGCCATGTCCATTGCACACCGCATTACGGGTATGGCACTTTATGTTGGAACGGTTTTTCTTGCTGTTTGGTTAATTGCTATTGCGTGTGGCGAGGAGACATTTAGAACAGTTTACGAAATTTATAGTTCTTGGTTTGGATTGTGTATTTTGTTTCTTTATACTTTGGCAGGGGTTCATCACATGGTTGGTGGTGTTCGCCACATTGTTTGGGATCTGAAGCCTTGCCTTTTGGCAAAAGAAAAGGCAACAGTCACTGCTTGGGCGACAGTTTTTATTTCTCTTATTGTTACTTTTGCGATTTGGATTATTGGATATACCGTTGTTTAGCTGGGGGTGAAAAGAGACATGAAAAAAGATTTTCGAACGGAACTTGGAAAAGTACGGGGGCGTGGCAGTGCTCATGAAGGAACAGAGCATTTTTGGCTAGAACGTTTGACGGGGTTTATCAATCTACCACTTTTGATATTTTTTATTGTTCTTATTCTTTCGCTTGTGGGCAAGGATTATAGTATTGTGCGTGCACGGCTTGCACATCCTATTGTTGCTATTTTGATGGGATTGATGACTTTTTCGGTCCTTTATCATATGAAACTTGGTATGCAGGTGGTGATTGAAGATTATATTCCACGTGAAGGTTTTCGGATATTCTTTTTGACGTTAAATATTTTATTTTGTTTTCTCATAGGTGGTATCATTATTTTTTCTCTTTTGAAAATTGCATTAGGGGGTTAAACAAGTATGGCGGGTACAGGATCATCTCTGGGCGCTAAAGCAGGTAACGCCCCTTATCGCACTGTAGATCATAAATTTGATGTTGTTGTTGTTGGGGCAGGTGGTGCAGGATTACGTGCGACACTGGGTATGGCAGAACAAGGATTAAAGACAGCTTGTATTACGAAGGTTTTTCCAACGCGCTCACATACGGTTGCAGCACAAGGGGGAATTGCTGCATCGCTTTCAAATATGGGACCTGACAATTGGCAGTGGCATTTATATGATACCGTGAAAGGTTCTGATTGGTTGGGCGATACCGATGCAATGGAATATTTGGTGCGTAATGCTCCTGCTGCTGTGTATGAATTAGAACATTATGGCGTTCCTTTTTCGCGAACGCAAGAAGGCAAAATTTATCAGCGTCCTTTTGGTGGACATACGACACAATTTGGTGAAGGTCCACCTGTTCAGCGTACTTGCGCAGCAGCTGACCGTACAGGCCATGCCATTTTGCATACGCTTTATGGACAAAGCTTAAAGCATAATGCGCAATTTTTTATTGAATATTTTGCACTCGATCTCATCATGACGGATGGGGTTTGTACGGGGGTTGTGGCATGGAATCTCGATGATGGTACAATACATCGTTTTTCTGCCAAAATGGTTGTTCTTGCAACCGGTGGTTATGGACGCGCTTATTTTTCTGCGACATCGGCGCATACCTGTACGGGTGATGGTGGTGGAATGATCGCACGTGCTGGATTGCCACTTCAGGATATGGAGTTTGTGCAATTCCATCCGACAGGGATTTACGGTTCTGGCTGCTTAATTACAGAAGGAGCTCGTGGTGAAGGAGGCTATTTAATCAATTCTGAAGGTGAACGCTTTATGGAGCGTTATGCACCTTCCTTTAAGGATTTGGCTTCACGTGACTTGGTTTCGCGTTGTATCACACTTGAAATTCGTGAAGGGCGTGGCGTTGGACCTAAGAAGGATCATATTCATTTGGTTCTCAATCATATTGATCCTGCAATCTTGCATGAGCGTTTACCAGGGATTTCAGAATCAGCACGGATTTTTGCAGGGGTGGATGTAACAAAAGAGCCTATCCCCATCTTGCCAACGGTTCATTATAATATGGGTGGGATTCCTACCAATTACTACGGGGAAGTTCTCAATCCAACGGCTGATTCGCCTGATCGTATTCAACCAGGGCTGATGGCGGTAGGAGAAGCAGGATGTGCTTCTGTTCATGGTGCTAATCGCTTGGGGTCAAATTCATTAATTGATCTTGTGGTGTTTGGTCGTGCTGCTGCCATTCGCGCGGGTGAAGTTATTGATCGGAATGCAGAAATTCCACCCATCAATGAAGAAGCTGTTGACGAAATTATAGCGCGTTTTGATCGTTTACGTTTTGCACAAGGGGCAATACCAACAGCTGTATTGCGTGAAAAAATGCAACGCACGATGCAAGAAGATGCAGCAGTCTTCCGTACAGAAGATTCTTTGAAACAGGGATGTCAACGGATGAATAAAATCTGGGGGGAATTGTCGGATCTCAAAGTCACAGATCGTTCTCTGATATGGAATTCTGATTTGGTTGAAACATTAGAGCTTGAAAATCTCATGGCGAATGCAATCATGACTGTTCATTCTGCCGAAGCACGTTCAGAAAGCCGTGGCGCTCACGCTCGTGAAGATTATCCAGAGCGTGATGATAAAAACTGGCGTAAACATACGATTTCACATTTGTCAAAAGAGGGTAAGGTGACATTATCATATCGACCTGTCCATGTGGACCCGTTAACATCTGAAGCTGATGGTGGGATCGATTTAAAGCGCATTGCACCTAAAAAACGGGTTTATTAAGGGGAGAATGAAATATGGTACAAATTAAGCTTCCCAAAAATTCTCAAGTAAAACCGGGAAAGGTTTGGCCTAAACCTGAAGGTGCTACAAAGCTGACGGAATTTCACGTGTATCGTTGGTCGCCTGATGATGAGGAAAATCCTCATTTAGATACTTATTATGTGGATCGTTCTGCTTGTGGTCCTATGATTCTTGATGGGCTTTTGTTTATTAAAAACCATATTGATCCAACTTTGACACTTCGTCGATCATGCCGTGAAGGCATCTGTGGTTCATGTGCGATGAATATTGATGGAACCAATACATTAGCTTGTACCAAAGGGATGGATGATGTAAAACATCCCATTAAGGTCTATCCGTTGCCTTCCATGCCGGTTGTTAAAGATTTGGTTCCTGATTTAAAGCGTTTTTATGCACAACACCGAGTCATTGAGCCTTGGTTGCAAACAGTTTCTCCTGAACCTGCAAAAGAATGGTTACAAAGTCACTCCGATCGCCAAAAAATCGATGGCCTTTATGAATGTATTTTGTGTGCGTGTTGTCAGACTTCATGTCCAAGTTATTGGTGGAACGGTGATCGTTATTTGGGCCCCGCTGTTTTGCTTCAAGCTTATCGCTGGATTGCGGATTCACGTGATGAGATGTGTGGTGAACGTCTTGATAATTTAGAAGATCCTTTCCGCCTTTATCGTTGCCATACGATTATGAATTGTGCGCAAACTTGTCCAAAGGGATTAAATCCAGCGAAAGCGATTGCTGAAATTAAAAAACTCATGGTTGAACGCCGCCTTTGAAAATTTACTGATTGATCAAAATAAAGCGCAAGGTGGGAAATTGTATCTCCTTTTAGCAATTAAATCTATAAAAGAAGATCGGCTGCTTATGGGGGCGCAGTAGCTATCATCATTCTAAAAGTGAAGTAATCCCTAAAAATTTAAGCAATTCTTGCAATGGCTGAGCAGAAAACTCATAGTTGAATATTATCTTTGAAAATTAACCGATTAATGAACAGTAAAAAGAAAAATAGAAAATTGTGCGTGTTTTTTGTGCCTCTTTGAGGCTTAATCTCTAAAAATTTATTGGCTTCTATAAGGCGGTTAGTATAGTTATTATTGCCTTTAAAAAGGCATTAGTCTTTCGAGTAAACTATACTTTAAATAGCGTTCTATGTAAAAACAATAAAATCAATATGCCATGTGTTTTTATTTTTATTAAATTCGCATCATAATTTATACTTTGACGCAGATTCAATTGATCATTTTTTATAAAAAAGATCACTCTGTATAAATATAGCACAAAAAATAAATGCTGATACAAATATTATAACGCATGTAAATTATTCATATGAAATACAAAGAAGTGATCATTATGACAGTTTGTCATTTTACGATACGTTTATTATAATATCGAAAACATTGCGAATATTCAGGATTAGGAATTTTTGATAACATCATTTATATATTTAAAGGTCATATTTTTTATTTTAAAGATTGGATTGTTAATAGCATTAAAAAACAAAATTTATAGTTCTTAAAAAATGGAGAACGTAAAATCCCTATCTATTGTAGAGATAGATCATACAGTTCAGGGGGAAGTAATTTAAAATTATTGTAACGTCATAGATTTAAATTCATTAAAGAGCAGATAAGACGTTTGAAAAATAGCAAATTTATAGGTTTCTCTAAAAATTTAGAAAACGATAGTAAGAATTCTAAGAACACATGTTGCGAATGTGGAATAAGCGGTGTTTGTAGGTTCGTTTGAGTTGAATAAATTCAATAATCAAAGAAAATATGTTGTATTTTGACGAGTTTCGGAGGTTTTGATTTTATATGTTTTTATCTATAAAAAATAGAGATTTCTAGGTTTAGATCTTATTTATTATGTTAGGGTATTTCATTGTTCTTGTATGTATGCTTAAGAAAGTTGTTTAAGCAGTAAAAGTGTTTTTTATTTTTCAGCATAAAAGATATTTCTTAACATGAAAAAGAGGTGTCCAAGTATTAACGGTATAATCAGTCATTGTTTTGGTATTTATTCTGTTGTGCCATAAAACACTATCGTATTTAGGATGTGGTAATTAGAGTGGTTAGAAGGTGAAATCTGCTAGGCGAGGGGGCGGGATTGTTTGCAGATTAGTTTGCGTGTTAAGAGGCTTCGTCCTTTGAGGTGTGATAGGTGGAGTCTGTTAGCCAATTACGTAAATGAGAGCGAAATCTACGTGGACAGGTTTTTAGTCTAATCTCTCTTATATTGTGATAGGAAATTCACATTAATAAGGACTACGACCGGTTACAGAAAACAGAAATCATTGCGAAAAAACAAGCGTGCTTATTTTAAAATTTTTAATATTTGTGATCATAATGGCATGCGAAATCTCCTGTAGTATCACGCAGACCGTTCGTATTCTCGAGCCAAGAATTGTTCATATATCCTCTTCAATCTGATCTTCACGAATTGATGCAAGAGATGGGTACGAACACCTGTAAGAATAAGCAGATGCAAAGCCAGTTGTATCATTATTGTTGCTTTGCAGAGTGTTTGATAAAAATCTGGAACATTTCTCCAATTCATTGCCGGTTTATTAATGACTTTATGGCGTTGTTTTTCTAAAAGAGCTTTTGCTGTTGCAGCTTTCACTTATCAGATGGGAGTTAAGAGTGTTATGTATCTCTGTTGGCGTAATCTTTGAAAGTCGCTATACAGCCTCCTAATTTGAGGAGAATATGAAGCTGTAAAGGTGCAAACCAGTTTCCATTTTAGCATCATTTTTAAATTCTGCTTTACGACTTTTAAAAGCATCTAGAGTAATGTCTTTTAAATAATAGAGATTACGCATTGCTTCACGCTTTTGTTTCTCTCGTTCTTTAATAAGATCAAAACCCTTATGTAAAACAGAACGCCCCGAACCAAATACACTTTGCTTGTCAATTTACACGCTTGTTTTTAAGAAACCTTTCTTTAAGGTGCCTAAGCTTATTTCACTACAGAGCTCGTGGATGGTATAATGGTAAAGCCCCGATGAATAATATAAAATTTATAGAGCATCTCCATTTTTACACTTCATAAAAGAGCAAGTTGGGCGCCATTAGACACTTTGCAAACTCCCAATATTGTGACAATTTTGGGCATTTTGGATGGTTTATAAAAGGCATTTTTAGTGCTTTTTGTACAGTTTCATTCTATACGGCTTTATTTACTTATAATGTGCAAGAGACATGGTTTTGGTTAATAAACAGCTTTGAAATGAGAGAATCCTACGGTATTAAGATCTTTTATCCAACACGCAAAATAATGAACACTCTTTATAAGACAATGTGATGCATCTTAAGAAGAGTGATTGTAGATCTGTGCTTTTAGGAATTTTTGCTTTTTGAGGTGTAGAGAAGAGAGCAGGAATATTCAGAGTAGAGCTTACCTTATGTAATCTATGGATATCGTCTTTAGGAGAAGGACATAAGCCACGTGATATGGTTAGCAAAGCTTGCTTAAGAGAAATTTGGTTGTTTACGAACAACTGGAGGTTAAGAATCTTTCTTCGTCCGAAGAAGACGTTGATATGCCACTATACTTTTTATTACCAAATAGAATGTGGTTTATGGATGCTAAATTGAAATGATAATTTATTTCGTATGAGGTTTTCCGTATTTGGAGATTGTTTGGTTAAAAAACACATTTATTAATCACTTGAAAATAGCACTTAGAATTTTTAAACGATAAGTTTTGGTCTTGATGACGATAATTGTTTGTGATGATCGAAAGTATCTATTTTACGAAGCTTTCATTGATAGGCGAATCAAAATTTATTCTTTTCTTTTGTTTAAATATTTATTTTGCAGCTATTTTTTCTTTTTTGCATCAAAGATACTTTTTCAAAAGGTAAATGGAAAGAATGATCAAAGGCAAGAGAATAGAGAGAGCCTTATGTATAATTTGATTTTCTCGTAGAGTTGTTGTCTATTAACTTTTTTCTTTTTTTCTTCATGAAGAGTGTAGAAAATCCATTGGAGAAGCAAAGAAAATAGGAAAAGTTAAATAAATAGCCGTAACAATTAGTTACGGCTATTTTTGTTTGCTTCATATTACCGAGAGAGGAAGCTCCCCTTAAGCGATTTTTGATTTAGCAAAAATCGGGTCGTAAAAGACTTCAGAGAGTTTTCTATCTTTAAAGAACAACACTACGTCAACTGTTGTATAGAGAACGATTTTTATCATTTCTAACTCGAGTTGCCGGCCAATTTCTGATCTTTTAATCAAGGTGGCACATCGCTCAAATGTCTGCAAAGCGCTGTTGGCATGCGTTGTTGTAATCGATCCGGGATGACCAGTGTTGAGCGAATTGAGATATTCCCATGCTTCATTGCCTCGCAATTCAGCGAGAAAAATTCTGTCAGGCGACTGACGCATACACGCATCTAGGCATTCTTCAGCTGAAACACGACCTACATTGTTACCATAAATCATATGTACATGATTGGGATGATTGGGTAGAAAAAGCTCATGAACATCTTCAATTGTGATAATACGCTCCTCTACAGGGACCTTTTCAATTAAAGAGCGAGCAAATGTTGTTTTACCAGATCCTGTTTTGCCTGCGATAATAATGTTGCGTTTGTGAAGGACGCATTTTTCCAAAAATTCAAGAATTTTTCCCTCACGTTTACTTTGTAAGAGTTGAACTTCAAATGGTTCCAACCGTGTGAAGTCCTGCCTCGATAACAAGTTATTGGCTTCTTTTGCTGAAGGCTTATTAAAACTTACATCAGAAAAATCGTCAAAAGCCCCTTCTTCTTTGAGTTCTTCTAACGTCTTAACTATGAGAGAATGTTTACGAATTACAAAGGAAAGAGCACCATCAACAACAGCTGGTGTTTGTATAATTGTACCACGTTGCCCACCAGGCAAGAGCACATAATTAATACTTCTGGGAGCCATACCGTTATAAACGATAATAGCTGTAATAAGCGTTTGCAAAAAAGTGGTTGTTAACTCTGGTACGCTATGTACTTGCCAACCCTTAAAGCTTTTCGTCCATACTTCACAGGGGCGGCAAATCGATAATTCAGTGATCGTGGGATCTTCTAAAAAACAATCAAGCGGTTGCAGAAGCTGAAAAACTGCTTGATCTTTTTGTATCGGGTTAACGTGTGACGAGACTGTAGACATCGCTGAAATCCAGATCACGAGCAACAAAAATATTTACTCGTTCGCCTTGGTTTTTGTAAAGTGTTGGTGTGATATTGATGGAATTCTGAAGAACATCGATTGCTATAGATTCAGCATTCTGAGCTCCTTTATTTTGTGAGTTATCTTTATTTTCTTTGCTGCTTTTACCAACTTTTCCTCTTACCCATTCTCCTAAATCACCGATAATGCTTACCATAATTGCACTACCAAATCGTTCCCAAAAATGTCTGTCAACCCAGCCACCAATACCCGCTTCACCCAGAGGACCTGTGCCTGGTGAGTCAAGATTGACAACAACACCAGAAGGCGTTTCAATGCGTAACCATTGCACAAACACGCGCGTTTGTCCTTGTTGTATGCCACTTTGGTAAAAACCAACGACTTTAGAACCACGGTCAAGCAAAACAACACGTCCACTCGTGGAATAAATATCGCGTGTTAAATGACACGTCGTCATTCCGGGTTGTGATGTAATGATTTTTGTTTCTAACGTACAATCTATTTGCGTTCCTTGTGTAATCAAAAAGTCACGGTTACGAAGTTGCATCGCATGTGATTGACCTAAACGCACGGGCTGAAGGTTATCAAATAATACGCCATTACCTCTATCATTATTCGATGCTTTATTATTTGTATCTGTAGATCCTTCGCTACCACCGTTGTTAAGGCTAGAACTGAGCATACGTTTGCGTGCTAATTCTTCAGAATCTTGGAGCATATGTGGAGGAATGGCTGTTTGAAGAAGTTTACTCAAGGCCGGTGGAATATCCAAGTTTGAATCTTCTATTTGTGTTGATTTTTCTGCTTCTTCTACAATCTTTGGCTCTTCTATAATCCGAGGGACATAGTTTGGTATAATTTGCTGTACTATTTGTTGTGGTTTTTCTTCCTCAACCTCCACGGTATTACGCATTTTAAAAGCTTTCCAAGTCAAGGCAATCGGTATCGCTACTATGACAATAAGTCCTACCATTAACAATGCACGGGTACCTGGAATTGTCGGACGACGTTCAGAACCTAGTTCGGATCCTCCATAGGCACCTTCAATATGTTTTTGCTCGACGTTGTCCAGTTTTGTACCTTTTCCCTCTCCTTCCTTATTGTCAAACATCATTTTCCTCCTTTATTGATACGATAAACCACCGAAGATACTGTCCCTGTTGTGTTTGGTACGCCATTGGGGTCATAGGCTTCATTAAAAACAGCTAGAGCGCGTTTACCAAGCCGTATGAGCCATTTAGGATTGACCTTATGAACGGCGATAATATCATTAGAACTGCCGATAACGGTGCGTGGTATTAAGCTTTCATTGCCTTCAGCATCTACGACATAAATCGATGGCATATCCATGTTAGCGGGAAATTTGAAGTAAGTAATACGCCCATTGTCCCAAGCATTTATCGGAGCAATATCTTGGTGACCGCTCATGGTATAACTGAGATTATAGCCGTTGACGCTTTGGTGAAAACCACGTTCAATCGCAAGGCGTCGATTGTTTTCTTCTGACTTTTCATCGTTTGAATCGGGATAATGGAAAGCCAATTCATATGTTGATCCCGCACGGTCATTCCGAAATTGTAGTCGGAATTTATAACTCCGTTTGTCGGTTACAACGATGAGATTGGTATTGGCAAGTTCTGCTTTTGGTTTAATAAAAATATGCCGCCCTTTATGAGCAAAGGCATAGGCTTCAGAATCGCCAAAGGCATGAGTTATGTACTGTTCACCTTCTTCAAGAATAATATGTGTTGCCACACCAAGAACTGTTTCGATTTGAACCACATCGGCTTCGTTATATGTTATATAGCGAATGCGGTGATCATATTGTGAATTTGATGGACTTTTGAGCGCCTGCACAGGTACCGTATAAAGAGAAGAAAACGAAGACAATAGAACAACGAACGCAAGTTTTTTCATAACAATCAATTCCTTAATCATTCAACAGTATTTCTGGGTCAGAACGGTAACTTGTTACTTGAAAACCAAGGGGGTTAAGCAATCGATCAGATGATTTCATGGGTGCACCAACATAGGTGTAACCAATTGTTGCAATTTGGTGCTGTTTTGGTCCAGTAGCAGCACCGTTGCTGTCAAGTTGCTGAGTCGTAAAACGTACAGTTGCTTGACCGAGTCCATTAGGCTGGATTGATCGTACTTTAACTGTGATACGTGCTTTGTTGGAAAGCACTTTGTCCCGTGCATTTTCTCCATCATAGATTTTATAATATTCTTGTTGAACAGATGCCGCACTTAAAAGTGCTGTTGTGTCATAGTTCAGTTGAATAGTATCGTAGTCGTAAGTTTCGCGGTTAAGCACATATTGATTTAGCCAATATCTATCTACAACTTCACCATAGCTTTCTTCGTGTTCACGCATGATTGAGATAACATCAACTGCACCTGTCGTATTATCAACGCGCAATACTAAGGGAGTTGGAGCTGGTTGAGAAAATCCAACAACTCCACATATCATACCGAATAAGCCAAAAAGACCCACAGTACTCGCAACACGCCATGCCGTTCTGCGCGACCTTATAAATTCATTGATAAGATCACGTTCTAAGCCACGGCTTTCTTCATAATAACTTCTAAGTTGTTCGGCTTTCACTGGTTTTGCTTGTTTTGTTTTCATCTGTCTCCTCGCTTGATTTCGGCAGGGATTGTTTTATTAATAGGCACACGATTTCTATCATTGGGCTGTTTTAGCNCGTATGATCGGTATCTGTTTTTTTTCATTGTTAAAAAACATCATATCAAGTTCGCGTCGCTTCCTTTTGAGAAGTGATTGCTCAGCATCATGTAAATACGCTACCATTTCCATTTTTATAAATTCATTTTGGATCATAGCTAATGTACCATCGATATGTGCTTGAAGATCTGCAATGTCTTTCAGTTTTTCTTTTGTTTGAAGTTCATCGAGTAGTCCTCTGAGGTATTGAAAACGACTTTTTACGTTTTCAAAACCTTCCAAACTCACAGCTTTATCTTGAACAGATACAGATTGTAAACGCCCAGAAATAGCTTTGCTGATTTGATCGAAATTCCCAGAAACTTTGTTTTCTTCCTCCAAGACCTCTTGATATGATTGCCTTGAAAGCTTACTGTCTGTATAAAGAAATTCTGGCTCTTTAAGAAAAAAACTAGAAAAGTCTATTTGCTTTGGGTTTGTTTTCTGACTCTTTGTTATAGCCTGATAAGCTTTTTCTACTTGTGAAAGTTGTTGTCTTTTCGAATCAAGCTGCTTTTCTAAGAGCTCAATAATTTCTCCTTTTTTTAAAAGCTGAAGGATTTCCGAATATTCTGCTGATAGAGCAGGTTGTGGCGGTGAAGCAGGTTGTGGCGGTGAAGCAGGTTGTGGCGATGGAGCAGGTGGTGGCGATGGAGCAGGTGAATTCTGTTTAGTATGTGATTCCGAAAGAATCTGTGCCCTTAAAAGATTTAGCCGCACGCTACTACCTAAATGACTTCCATCAAAATTGCTTGCATGTGCCAAATTTATCATTTCCAAAAGGGTAATCATTCCTGTTATAATAAATCGCTTTTTCATCTGTCTCCTCGCTTGATTTCGGCAGGGATTGTTTTATTAATAGGCACGCGGTTTCTATCATTGGGCTGTTTTAGCTTTGGTGCTAATGCACAAGCCGATAAAAGGTTTGCAATCAAAATTACAAGAATGATATTTTTCATTTTAATATGACTCTTTTTACTGTTATATACATTCTGATATTTGTTGTCATTATTATAATTTTGACACTAAAGTAAAGTGTATAGTTTACGATAATTTATCTTTTCTTAATTTCATTTTTTAATTTATGAAAATAGCTCAATTTCAGTGCGAATATTTTTTACTTT